>DASZMF010000680.1:0-15446 GCA_035552035.1 Candidatus Angelobacter sp. | reverse complement strand
CGCCTGCACGGCAACGTGACTTACTTCAACGTGAATCGCCATATCAACCCCACAAACGTTTGTGTAGCGGCCTGCCGCCTGTGCGCCTTCGGCCGCAAAAAAGATACGCCCGGCGCATACACCATGGCGCTGGAAGAGGCTTTCCAAACGGCAGCATCAGGCTATTCAGAGGCAGTTACGGAATTTCACATTGTGGGTGGCCTGCATCCTGACTTGCCCTTTCAATATTTTCTTGACCTGATTTCCGGCCTCAAGGCGCGCTTTCCGCAGGTCCATCTCAAAGCCATGACCATGGTGGAAATTGCTTTCCTGGCCAAGCGCGGCAAACTTTCGATTGAAGAAACGTTGATTCAGCTCAAAAACGCCGGCCTGGATTCGCTGCCCGGCGGCGGCGCTGAAATTTTCAATGATCGCGTGCGTCGCGTGATCTGCGACCACAAAATTGATGGCGACCAGTGGCTCGACACCGCGCGCACCGCGCATCGCGTTGGACTCAAATCCAACGCCACCATGCTGTACGGCCATATTGAAAATGAAGAAGACCGCGCTGACCATCTCATACGCCTGCGTACGCTGCAGGACGAGACGCACGGCTTTCAGACATTTATTCCGCTGGCCTTTCACCCCGCCAATACGCCACTGAGCCACCTGTTCGTAACCACGGGCATGCTCGATATCAAGCAGATTGCCGTCAGCCGCCTGGTGCTCGACAATTTCCCGCACATCAAAGCTTACTGGCAGATGCTCTCACCCAAGATCGCGCAAATTTCCATGCGCTTTGGCGCTGACGATATCGATGGCACTGTGATTGAAGAAAAGATTTATCACGACGCCGGCGCAACAACTCCACAGGGCATGGTGCGAAGCCAGTTAGAACGCCTCATCCGCGAAGCCGGCCGCGAACCCGTGGAGCGTGACACCATGTATCGGCCGGTGATCAGGACGGAAACTTCTTTCACGATTTCTGTATAAGAACCACGCAACCAAAAGGCCAGCCGCGAATTTCGCGAATAAACACGAATTAAAAATTCGCGTATTTCGCATTCATTCGCGGCCAATTTTTTATCAGCGTTTTATCAGCGCAAATCTGCGGCAAAAAAGCTTTTATTCCCCGAATACCCGCTTAAATATCTTCCCCACATTTCGCAATTGCCGCTCAATGGAAAACGCCTGCTCAATCTGTTTGGCTGGTACTCGTGAAGTAATCTCAGGATCATTCATCACCTGCTCGCGGAAATTCAGATCTTCTTTCCATGAGCGCATTGCATGCTTCTGCACTAGCCGATATGCGTCCTCGCGCGACATGCCGTTTTCCGCCAGATCCAGCAACAGCTGTCCGCTGAATACCAGCCCGCCAGTTGACTCCAGATTTTTTAGCATCCGATTTGGATACACCATCAGCGTGTCGATCAGGTGGATGGTCTTCGTCAGTAGATAGTCCACCAGGATCGTCGAATCCGGCAGGATAACGCGCTCTGCCGACGAATGTGAGATGTCGCGCTCATGCCACAGCGCCACGTTTTCGAAAGCTACCTGGGCGTTCGCCCGCACCACGCGCGCCAGGCCGCTGATCTGCTCGCAGGTAATCGGATTCCGCTTGTGCGGCATGGCAGACGAGCCTTTTTGTTTTTCGCTGAAGAACTCTTCAGCTTCGCGCACTTCTGTCCGCTGCAGATGGCGGATCTCTGTGGCAATCTTGTCCAGCGTGGAAGCGATCGTCGCCAGTGTAGCCACGTAGTAAGCGTGCCGGTCGCGTTGAATCACCTGCGTGGAGATAGGTGCAGCTTCCAGTCCCAGCCGCGCACAAATCTTTTCTTCAAACTCCGGTTCCAGATGCGCAAATGTTCCCACCGCGCCAGAGAGTTTGCCCACGCGCATCTCTTCTGCCGTGCGTTTGAAGCGTTCAATATTGCGGACGGTCTCCGCGTACCAATTCGCCAGCTTCAAGCCAAACGTGGTTGGCTCGGCATGTATGCCATGCGTGCGGCCGATGGTCGGCGTGTGCTCAAATTCGTGCGCGCGTCGCGCCAGAACTTCTTTCAGTTTTTCCAGATCGTCGGCAATGATCTTCGAAGCTTCTTTGATCTGCAGCGCCTGCGCCGTATCCACCACGTCATTGGACGTAAGCCCGTAATGTAGCCACCGTGCCTCCTCGCCAACTTTTTCAGAGACGGCCGTGGTGAAGGCAATCACGTCATGCTTCACCTCGGCTTCCACTTCCTGTATGCGCTTCAGGTCAAAGTCGCCGCGCTCGGCAATGGCGCGTGCCGCGTTTTCCGGCACAATCCCAGCCTCGGCCAGGGTCAGGCTGGCGGCGGCTTCCACCTTGAGCCAGCAGCGAAACTTATTTTCATCACTCCAGATGTGGCCCATTTCCTGGCGCGTGTACCGTGGAATCAAGCGGATCTCCTTAGGCTTGTAATAGACAAGACCTGTAGTTAAAGCTCTTTTAGCAGGCTGATCACCCTGGACACGGGATAAGCGATGATCAGAGATCAATCATAAATGCAGCTGCCCAGCCTGCGCCAACCGCGCGGACTGTGGAAGCGTGCTCTTCCGGCGGCGAAGTTTACGCATCAAAAAGACCTGCCCGCCTCGGAATAATGGGAAGGGAAACGCTAAATTGTTGTTCCGCAAGGCTGATGTTTACAATCTAAAGACTAATACGCATTAAAAAGGGCCCTTCACCGGAATTTGGTGTCCCGGTAGGAAGAGCCCACGCTCGAATCTAGCAGAATGTTGTTATTATGTCGCGGAGCGATATAAAATGTCAAAAGGAAAAATTATTCGTCCGTTAAGTGAGCCGGAGTACCTGGCGCTGGGCGAGTTTCGCTATCAACTGCGCCGGTTTCTCCGCCATATGGAAGAAGCCAGCCGCGTGCTCGGAGCGAATCCGCAGCAGTATCAGTTAGTTCTGGCAATCAAGGGTCTGCCTAAAGACATGGCGCCTACCATCACCCAGTTGGCTGAGAGAATGCAGCTCAACCATAACAGCATGGTCGAACTGGTCGATCGCTGTGAGGAGAACCATTTACTGCGCCGGGCGCGTTCATCTACTGACCGGCGCCAGGTAACTCTCTCCATTACGCCTGAAGGCGAGACGCTTCTGCGCCAGCTGGGCGTAGCGGCACGGCAGGAGTTGCTCGATATGGGGCTCGTGTTGGTGGACGCAGTTCAGCGGCTGACAGGCGATGGCCGCACGGTAAAAGAAAACATGGTTGCGTCCAAGCCAAGAACTGGAGGCGCCCGGAAAGCAGGTCCATGAACGCAGCGAACCACGTAACACCATCCGCAAGCTCATCTCACCTCACTGCTCCAGCCGCAACTCTAGGAGATTTCACCACAACCTGGCGGGTACTCCCGATTACCGCCCTCGCTATAGTGATTGGCGTAATTTCTGCTTATGTAGCCGTCGCGCTGCTCAAGCTTATTAATTTTTTTACCAACGTCTTTTTCTTTCATACCCTGAGCACTGCTTCCTCTCATCCTGCTGATGCGCATTTAGGCCTTTGGATTATTGCAGTGCCGGTGGTTGGTTCTTTGATCGTGGGCTTGATTGCCCGCTTTGGCTCAGACAAGATTCGCGGCCACGGCATTCCTGAGGCCATTGAAGCGATTCTGCAACGCGGTGCCAAAGTAGAACCCAAGCTTGCCATTTTGAAGCCAGTTTCTGCTGCGATTGCCATTGGCTCCGGCGGCCCTTTCGGAGCTGAAGGCCCCATTATCATGACGGGCGGCGCAGTCGGTTCGCTGATCGCGCAGTTTTTTCATCTCACGTCCATGGAGCGTAAAACACTGCTGGTCGCCGGCGCGGCTGCAGGCATGTCTGCCACATTCGCCGCGCCTTTTGCTTCCATCATGCTGGCCATCGAACTGCTGCTTTTTGAGTGGAAGCCCCGCAGTTTTATTCCCGTTGCTCTCGCAAGTATCACGGCAGAAGCAGCGCGCATCCATCTGCTTGGCGCTGGCCCGGTGTTTCCCGTGCCTTTGCACGATGCCGCTTTCAGTCCAATGGTGCTGGTGGGCTGCCTCATTGCCGGGCTACTCAGCGGAGGTCTTTCCGCGCTGCTTACACAACTTGTTTATGCCGTGGAAGATGCCTTTGCGCATCTCAAAAAAATCCACTGGATGTGGTGGCCTGCCATGGGCAGTGTGGCTGTCGGCATTGGCGGCCTGATCTTTCCGCGCGCGCTTGGCGTTGGTTATGACGTGATCCAGCAGCTCTTGCAGGGTGATGCGCCGCTCAAACTGATCATTGGCGTTCTAGTGGTGAAGTGCCTGATTTGGGGCATCTCTCTGGGCTCGGGGACTTCCGGCGGCGTGCTGGCTCCATTGCTCATGATGGGCGGCGCGCTCGGCGCAGTGGACGCATATTTTCTCCCGCATCAGGGCATGGGGTTCTGGCCGCTTATCAGCATGGGAGCCATGCTGGCCGGCACCATGCGCTCGCCACTTACCGGAGTGATTTTTGCCTTTGAACTTACCGGCGACTACCACTCCATACTGCCGCTGCTGATCGCTTGTGTGAGCGCGCATGGTTTCACCGTGCTGACCATGTCCCGTTCAATCCTCACGGAAAAAATCAGCCGCCGCGGCCATCATCTCTCGCGTGAGTATGTCGTCGATCCACTGGAAGCACTGTCAGTAGAAGACGTGATGCAGACTACTATCACCGCATTTCCTGGTGAAACCACCATCGCGGAGTTGGAACAGATTCTTGAACATAATGAGAACCCGCGTGGCCAGCGCGTTTATCCCGTGATTGACTCCCAGCAACGAGTGCTTGGGGTAATGACGCGTCGCGATGTGTTTGAAAAGATGAAAGACTTACACGATGGCGATGCCGGGAATATTCAGCTTGCAGACATGCTCACAAAACTTCCAGTAGTGGCCTATCCTGATGAGCCGTTGCGCTTTGTGGTGAATCGTATGGCGGCTACCGGGCTTACGCGTTTCCCAGTGGTAAAACACAACGGCGGACAGGAATTGTTGGGTTTGATCAGCTTGCAGGATCTATTGAAAGCCCGTGAGCTTTCCGTTGCCGAGGAACATCATCGTGAGCGCGTATTGCGGCTGCGTATTCCGCCATCTTTGCGTTGGCGTAGCCGCAATGAAAGCAGTAAATTGCGCGCCTGATTTATACAACAATGGGGATGTCTGCCGCAGAGTGGGGATAAAACTACGGATGCGCCACGCCGAACCGCGCCGCCATCTCGTCATACTTGAAGCCTTCTCCGGGAACATACGGCTGCACCCACTCACCATTGATCACAAATTGGGGAATGGCCCGCTTGCCGGTCTGCTTGATTACTTCTTCGGCCGCGCCCGGTGTTTCCTCAATATTGATCTCCTGGAAGGCAATATTGTTCTGCTTAAGCCACTGCTTGGCTACACGGCAGTCACCACACCACGTTGAGGTATAGACAATTAATTCCATAATGATTGTTTCCTGATTTTAGATGAATTTGGGCCCGGAAAGGTGCAGAAATCGGGGTGTTGACAGGTCCCGGTAGTTACTCTAGTGCAGGCTATACTTTGCCCGGATATGCCGGTTCTGAGATGATGCATGGTTACAGCCATTGAGGAGGGGAACCGTGCAGGAGACCGCGCAACAATATACGCAACGGATCATGAGCCATAGTGAAGGCAAGGAGCCTATGCGCTTGCAGCAGGCCGCGCCCAAAAAGTTGGCTACGCTGATCAAAGGGAAAACTGCCAAACAACTCATGCGCCGCCCTGAGCCGGATAAATGGTCCGTAGCGGAAATTCTGGCCCACCTGGCCGATGCCGAGCTGGCCATCTCCTGGCGACTGCGCCAGACCTTGGCCAGTAATGGCATTTCTCTCCAGGCTTATGATCAAGACGTTTGGGCGAAGACCTTCAACTATGTCAGGCGCGATCCGCGCGTGTCTTTGAATAGTTACCGCACATTGCGTGAGGCGAATGTGGCTTTGCTGAAATCTGTTCCCCGCAAACTATGGGACAACTACGGCATTCACCAGGAGCGCGGCAATGAAAGCGTGAGCCATTTAGTAAAGATGGTCGCCGGCCATGACCTCAACCATCTGCAGCAGATAGAAAAAATTCTCAAGCCCAAACGCTGAACACAAGCACTAAAACAAGAGTTTCAAGGTGCATAAAAATGCCAAGGGCCGCCAGTTCTGCTGACGGCCCTTTGAGCTTTATGGATTTGCTTGCAGCTATTTTGGTGTTGGTGCTGAAGCGGGCGCCTTGTCCGGGGCTGCGGCAGGGGCCGGAGCAGCGGCTGGAGGCGTCTTATCTTTGATCGAGAGCAATTCCACTTCAAAAATCAGGGTTGCATTCGGGCCAATCCCGCTGTTTGGTGGTGCATGTTCGCCATAGGCCAGATCAGAGGGAATAAAAAGCTGCCACTTGGATCCAACTGGCATCAGTTGCAGGGCCTCAGTCCATCCTTTGATGACACGGTTCACGCCAAACTCCGCGGGCTCACCGCGTTTATAGGAACTATCAAATTCTGTGCCATTCACCAGCGTGCCGCGATAATTGCAGACAACCGTATCGGACGCCGCAGGTTTTGGTCCGGTGCCTGCCTTAAGAATCTTGTATTGCAGGCCGCTGGGCAGCGTTACAACGCCTTCTTTGCCTTTGTTGGCGGATAGAAACTCTTTGCTGGCTGCTTCTTCTTGCTTGGCCTTGGCCTGCATCTTGGCCTGCATGTCAGCTTGCAGCTTGTTCAGCGCGGCGCGGGCTTCGTCTTCCGTCATCAGTGTCTTGGCGCCGGCAAAGCTTTCTTTTAATCCCTGCAGCAGCGCGGTGATGTCCACGTCAACTTCCTGATGATGGAGATTGGTTCCCCAGTTCATGCCAATAGCGTAGCCTGCCTTCTGTTTGTCTGTAGTCAGAGTCGTTAGTTCACCTGGCTTGGCCACGGTAGTTCCTGTCTTCGTCGCGGCGGACGATGTTGTTTTAGCCGCCGGTTTTTTGGCTGCCGGCGTCTGGGGCGTAGCCGAGGGCGTTTGTGCCAGGGCATTTCCCATCAGCATCACTCCTGCGGCCAAAAAGGTTTGTATAAAGAGCAAAGGTTTTTTCATGGTTCTATTGTCCCATTGGCTCAAAAACAGCGCAAATCGGGACAGCCAACAGCCTTCCGGGTACCCGCATCCACTCTACTGTGAGTTCTATGCCATACAAACATTTTTACCTCTTTCTCGGGACCACGGCGCTTGCTCTGCTGCTCGCTGTCCTGGCAGGCTGCGTCATCTCACCGCGCCGGATCGTGTCTGAAGCTACGCCGACGCCTACGCCAACCATCACACCAACACCCACGCCAGTTCTCACTCCTACGCCAACCCCGGTTGTCACCGCATCTGCAACCGTGCCTGCGGAAGCGTCAAAGAATGGTGCCGGAGCGCAGTTCTTGTTTGTAAGCGGCGCCTCTAGCGGCGCGGCAAGCTCCGAGGCTGGATCTATGATCAACGGCTTCAAGATCAATCCGGATGGCTCATTGATTCCAGTACCCGGATCGCCTTTTGTCATGAACGTTCCTGTAAAAGCCATGGCGTCGATGCAAGGCGCATTGATTGTTGCCGGCGAAAAATCCATTACAGCCTTTGCCGTGGACAAAGAAACCGGCTTCATTCAGCCGACCAGTTCCGTGGCAGCCGAAGACGTCTCTAGTATTGACGTTGATTCTTCACAAAATGCCATTCTCGCAACTACGCAGAAGGGAAGCGCAGCTTTTGGATTGTCGAATGGGAAGCTGACGCCGCTGACTTCTGCTTCAGGCACGTCCGCGCGACAGTCGTCGTCAGCCGTGCGCGATGCCACCGGCCAATTTATGTATGTAATCGACGCATCCAAAACTGAGATCGCTGCATATCGAGTGGATCAGGGAAAGACGGAGCCGCTCACGCCACCGGCTTATCCAGTGGCGCCCGGCGCCAGCGTGGTTACTCTGGTGAAGCCATAGCTGTTGCGAGAATCTTTGCCGCAAAAGCAAGAGCCGCCATTTCTGGCGGCTTTTGTTCATTGATCGAGTTTGAAGTTTTGCTGCAGAGCACTCGCATCCGCTCTTTCCATGTCAATGCAGAGTTGCCAGTCCCTCTAAGCAGCGCGTCTATGCAAAACGATGCACAAGTAGCACTACCTGATTCCTTAATTTTCTCTTAGACAAAATGGGGTTTGCAGAGCACTTTTCGATTTTCAGAAATTATTCCTTGTTCAAGGTTAGAGATTTCAGAATCGTTGTAACAATGAGTTCGCTATTGGGCCTAAGTTGTACTGATTCGTTAGTTTCACACTGCACGAATATGCTTCTCGAAAGCCGAAAGTCACACCTCGCATTGCCGCATCCCCGCCGCTTAAATGTTGCATGGCACTCAGATGTATATTCAAACGGAGCACCGGCCAGTTACTGGCCGGCATGATTTTCCTGGCTCTTTGTGCAACCGCTTGGGGACAAACCCCCACGCCCACACCCATGCCGATCTGCACTGCCCCAAATCCCTCCATCTCCTCATCTACGCTTCCCACAGACGCTGAATCGTGCGCGAACAACGGCATTACTCAATTTGACGACTTCTCCTGGCGCAGCTTTATCGCGTTGATTTGGCCGGCTGCAAAGGGCCAGCGTGGTATTCCCGATGCCACGCAAACCAACTTCCCGGTCAATGTCCCTCTAGTATTCGAAACCTATAAGGCGGACTGGGAAAGTTTTCCGCCGCCGAATTCTCCCAATCCTCCGCCGGCTCCGGCGCCTTGGACAAGCTTTGCGGGAACCACCAATCCTTGTGGGTCTTCCGTGAATGTTGCCTGGGGGGACGTTCTGCTTGCCTCCGATACAAAATTCGGTAATCTCGGGCTGGCAGGGTTTGGCAATTTCTTTGTAGGCCCCGTGATCTCCAGCGGATTCGCACAAAGCACCTCACAACAGCACTACCTAAACTACCAGGCTGCCTATAACCAGACGGAATACGATCAGATTCTCGGCAACAAGTGGTATCTGCAGGCGAATCTTGGCAATGTGACCTTCTGCTCGAACGGGGCCAGCGTGGGCGGGCAGCAGTGTCCGGCAGAAAACAGTGTTGATCTGAAATCTTCCTGGATAGACATGGATGGCATCCCCGCAAATCTTCAATCCCGGTATTACACAAAACAAGCCTGGGTTCTTGATCCGGTCAGCGAAAAATGTTCCCAGCGTACGATGGGGCTGGTGGGCCTGCACATTGTTTCCAAGACTCCCGCTCGTCCGCAGTGGATTTGGTCCACCTTCGAGCAGATTGATAATGTTCCCGTGGTGACAGGCGCAACGCCAACCAGCAGCACGGCCTTTAACCTGAATGACGGCAACGCAAGCAATATCATGCCTAGCCAGGATCCCTATTGCGTGCCTGGTCAATCTGGAAACCCGAATGGATGTCCTGGTACCCCGCCTCCGCCAGCGGCCATGCCCGCTGACGCTTCTCAGGCGACGCGATTTAATGTGACTCGAACCCAGCCGATTGGAATTGGTTATCCTTCGCCATCCGCTGACCAGACGACTCCCGCAACCAATGCCAGTTATCAGGCATTACTGGCCAAGACCGTGCCCAATACTCCCTGGCAGTATTATCAGTTGGTCATGACGCAATGGCCGGTCCCTGGCAAGACGCCGGCTAATCCTGGCGACCCTGCCCATTCTGTTCCCGGCACCATTCCAAGCCTCTCATGCGTCCAGTCTGTGAAGGGCCACTACCCTCAGCAATGCAGCTTTGCCAATGTGACCATGGAGACGTTCGATCAAGGCAGCATCTACAGCGGGTGCATGAACTGCCACAACTTTACGGCGCATCCCGGTGGATCGGCGAAAGGGAATGATTTTCTCTGGTCGCTGGCGGTGAATGCCTATGCTCCGCCTGCTTCTGCAACCCTTACTGCAACGGCCAAGGCGCGCTCCAGGGTGGCGCCTTCAAGTTTCGCGGCTTTCCAGGCGCTGGCCCAGTTGCAACATCAGGCCCTGACCCAGAACAAGAAACTCCTGAAAGCCAAGCCGGATGCTAAGCCTAAGGCAAAAGCTCCATCAAAAGAAACGGCCACACCGGCTAAACAAACAGACAAATGAAGGGAAGATAGAGCAAGAATATTTCGTAATATCCAACAAAAGCCGCCAATTTCTTGGCGGCTTTTGGCTAATTGCTGGAAGGTGATTAAGCGCTGTAGAGCAATACTCCATCTGTCTTCTCTACGCCATCGCCAATGCCACGATAGAACAACCGGTCGCCTTCAAGATAAACCTCAATGAACGCCGGACGCATGGTAATGGTCCCCTGGATCAGCGCCTCAGACAGCGGATCTTCAATGTACCGCTGCAGGGCCCTGCGCAATGGACGCGCGCCGTAACTGCGGTCGCCCAGTGTCTTATCCAGAATCCATTTCTTTGCTTCCTCGTTCACCGTGATGGTGATGTGCCGCTGCGCCAGGTTGCCGTTCAACTGCTGTACCAGCAGTTCCAGAATCTGGATCAGGTCAGCATCGGTCAGCGCCTGGAAGATAATGACTTCATCCAACCGGTTCAGGAACTCAGGGTTGAACGTTTTCTTCACTTCCTGCTTTACCAGATCCTCAACCTTGTCGTTGACGGTTTCTTCCTTATCGAGCGAGAAGCCGAGGCCTTTGCGCTTCATCAGGTGCCGTGCGCCGATATTGGAGGTCATCACGATGATTACATTCTTGAAATCAACCGTGTTGCCCAGGCCGTCAGTGAGCTGTCCGTCTTCGAGCACCTGCAACAGGATGTTGAAAACATCCGGATGCGCTTTCTCGATTTCATCCAGCAACACCACCGAGTAGGGTGACCGTTTTACGCGCTCGGTCAACTGGCCGCCTTCCTCGTATCCCACGTAGCCCGGAGGCGAGCCGATCAGTTTGCTGACCGAATGCTTCTCCATGAACTCTGACATATCGAAGCGTATCAGCGATTTCTCACTGCCGAAGAGGAAGTGTGCCAGAGTGCGGGCAACTTCCGTCTTGCCCACGCCGGTCGGTCCCAGGAACAGGAACGAACCGATGGGGCGGCTGGGAGATTTCAAGCCGGCACGTGAGCGGCGGATCGAGCGGGCCAGGGCGCTAATGGACTTGTCCTGCGAAACGATGCGCTTATGCAGCTCTTCTTCCACACGCAGCAGCTTCTGTGTCTCTTCTTCCTTGATGGAGGTTACGGGCACGCCGGTCCAGCGGCTGACCACTTCCTCAATGTCCTCGCGGGCCACAACGCCGGTGGAGGATTCATCCAGATGATATTTCTCGCGCAGGGCGCGCAGGTTCTCTCGCTCTTTGCGTTCTTCGTCGGAGTAGAACCGCGCCTTTTCGAACTCATGGTTCGCAATGGCGTTTTCCATCCGGTGAACAATAAATTTAATCCGCTTCTGCACTTCGGTGATTTCATCTGGCAGCGAGGTCTGGCGCAGCTTAACGCGCGCACCAGCTTCGTCCATCAGGTCAATCGCCTTGTCTGGCAGGAAACGGTCTGGAATATAACGGTTTGAGTGATACACAGCGAACTGGATTGCTTCGTCGGTATAGCTGACCGCATGGAATTTTTCGTAGCGTTCCTTGATTCCGTAGATGATCTTCACTGCCTGCTCTTCATTCGGCGGTGGAACCTTCACGGCCTGGAAGCGCCGTTCCAGTGAGCGGTCTTTCTCAATCGATTTACGGTACTCACCCGGCGTGGTTGCGCCGATGCACTGGATTTCTCCGCGCGAGAGTGCCGGTTTCAGAATGTTAGCAGCGTCCAGCGAGCCTTCTGCTGAACCCGCGCCTACCAGCGTGTGCAGCTCATCGATAAAGATGATGCTGTTCTGGTTTTCCATCAGCTCTTTCATGATGGTCTTGAGGCGCTCTTCAAATTGTCCACGATATTTGGTTCCGGCAACGATCAATGAAAGATCGAGGCCGAGGATGCGTTTGTCCGCCAGGAATGACGGAACGTCGCCATCGGCAATGCGCTGGGCCAGACCTTCAACAATCGCGGTTTTGCCCACGCCCGGTTCGCCGATCAGTACCGGATTGTTCTTGGTGCGGCGGCACAAAATTTGTATCACGCGCTCCAGCTCGCCTTCACGGCCCACCAGAGGATCAAGCTGGTTGTCCATGGCGGCCTGTGTCAGGTCGCGGGAGAACTCTGCCAGCAGTGACGATTCGCGATTGGCTCCGCCGCTACGCTGTGGCTGGGCTTTTTCCTGTGTGCTGCGCGCCAGTTCTTCGCGGATCGCGCTCAGGCGCAGTCCCCGCTCGTGCAGAATCTCGGCGGCAAAGCACTTCTCCTCGCGCAGCAGTCCCAGCAGCAGGTGCTCCGTGCCAATGTGTTTATGGCTCAGGCGCTCCGCTTCCTCGGCTGCATAAGCCAGGACCCGTTTGCATTCATTGCTCAAGGGCAGGTCCACTGACGTGGAAACCTTTTCCCGAATCGTGGTGTGTCCTTCAATCTGCTTGCGAATGGACTCCACCGACGCATGTGAGCGCAGAAAGCGATTTGTCAACGCTTTGTCTTCGCGCAACAAGCCCAGCAGCAAGTGCTCCGTCTCAATGTACGGAGAGCCAAACTGACTGGCCTCGTATCTTGCAAAGAAGATTACGCGCCTGGCTTTCTCGGTATACCGCTCGAACATATTCCCCTCACCCAGATGCTCCCAGTCACCTCTGCCGGAAACATCTTTCTCTCTCTCTGGCTGCGATGCTCCGCTTCCAGAAAGAAGCTTTACTGTCCTTGCAGCGCCCCTCCGTCACGAGGGGGACCTCAAATGCTGCACTGGACAAACCTACTACCTGCCTTATCGGCAGAAAACCTTATAACCTGTCCCACCCATTCTTCCATTAGTTTAATGAAGAAGGTGTCACTTCCTCCGCTATGCCGTGGTGCAGCCGCAATACGCGGTCGCAGCGACGGGCAAACTCAAGGTTGTGGGTGACAATGAGGGAAGTGAGCCGATGTTCTCTGTGAATCTTCTGCACTAAAGCAAATACCATTTCCGCGGTCCGGTTATCTAAATCACCGGTTGGCTCGTCTGCCATTAAGATCTCAGGACCTGTAATCAGCGCCCTGGCCAGAGCTACCCGTTGTTGCTCACCGCCGGAAAGCTCTCCTGCGCGATGATGGGCCCGCTCCTCTAATCCAACTTCCTTCAACCATACGGCGGCTTTCTCCATCGCCATCTGGTAAGAAGTACCTTGTATCAGGAGCGGCATTGCAACATTCTCCTGCGCCGTAAATTCCGGCAGCAGATAGTGAAACTGCCACACGATGCCGATTCTCCGGTTACGAAAATCTGCGGCAGCATCGTCTGTAAGCTTCGCTACGGGAATCTGGGCGCAGTATACGTCACCCGCTGAAGCTCTATCAAGAGCTCCAAGGATGTGCAGCAAGCTGCTTTTGCCTGCGCCAGACTCGCCTACAATGGCAAGCATTTCCCCCTTCCTCACCTGGAAGGACAAGTTTTCAAAGAGCACTAAATCCGTCTGACCTGACTTATATACCTTCGTCAGCCCGCTTACGCGGACCATCTCGGGCGGCAGATCTGATTGATCTATTGGATGCAACAGCCCACCTGAATGGTGCAACCACCAATTCTTACCAGCATTTTCAATGCCTTTTCCTTCACCTGAACTACCTGCCTATAAGAACCCATGTGACGAAAGTTAATCTCTGAAATTTCTACCGCGAAAATTCTTGGGATTCCGTTAAAATCCCTAATTCTTTTGTACCAGAAACTCCCAATCTTTCAACATCTTCCATCCATTACCAACAGAACGCAATGGGGTATTTCACTCATAGCGTAATGCTTCCGCTGGCAACACGCGCGCCGCAGACCATGAGGGATACAAAGTGGCCACAAATGAGATCAGCAGCGCCACGGCGGCAATCAGCACGCCATCCAGCACGCGCGGCGCAAATGGCAGATAATCAATGGAATAGACCTCTGACGACAACGCCACAAAGTGATATTTGGCCCCGGCAATGGCCACGGCATAGCCCAGAATCAGCCCCGCGGTTGTGCCAATGAGCCCGATTAACACGCCCTGGAACATAAAAATGCCCCGAATCTGCCGCTTTTTTGCGCCCATGGAGATTAAGACCGCGATGTCCTTTGTTTTCTCCATCACCATCATGATCAGCGAAATAAGAATGTTCAAAGCTGCGACAAAAACGATCAGGCCTATGGTCAAAAATGTCACAACCCGCTCCAGCCGTAATGCACGAAACAAAGCACGGTTTTCTTCCATCCAACTCTTCGCGGCAAAGCCCTCGCCGGCTTCTTTTTCCAGTACGCTTCCCACTTGGTCAGCTTTGTATAGATCGTCAATCTTGAATTCAATGACCGAAATGACACTGTCAGGCAAACTGAAGAGCCGCTGTGCGTCAGAGAGGCGGATAAATCCCCAGGCACTGTCATAGTTGTAAAAGCCCGACCGAAAAATTCCCACAACCTTGAATTGCTGATACTTGGGCATAATTCCAATCGGTGAAAGCTCACCTTGCGGACTCACCACCATAATTGTCGAGCCGACGTTGGCTCCAATCGTCTCAGCTAAGTCCTTGCCCAGCACTACCGGCGGTAATGCTTTCCCATTCTTGCATTCTTCGTCTGTGGCGGCGCAAGGTTCCAGCGCGGCAGCCGAGCCAAACTTTACCGATTTCAATAGCTCGCCAACCCGATTTTCATATTCGGGAATTACGCCTTTTAAAAGCGCGCCACTTGCTCGCGCCGCGCGCGAGACGAGTACCTGCCCGTACATCGCCGGAGCTACGCCGGTAACGCGAGGCGTCTTTCCCAAACGCTCCATCAGCGGACGCCAGTTTTCAATTCCGTCATTTTGCACACGCACCAGATTGATGTGCGATTGCGATCCCAGCAACTGGTCCTGCAGATCTTTTTGAAATCCTGCGTTGATCGAGAGTGCGATCACCAGCGAGGCCACGCCTGCCGTTACGCCGACAACAGAAATAACAGTGATCACACCGATCACCGCCTGCCGCCGTTTGGCCCGCAGATAACGCGCAGCCACAAAGAGTTCAAATTTCAATGCGCACTCCCCATGTTGAAGCTCTTTGAATAAGGCCGCGCCACCAGCGGCACACGCGCCTTGTACTCTCGGAAGCTCTGTCCAAATCGTTTTTCCAACTCCTGCTCTTCAATCCAGATCATCAGCGGGAAAGTAAAGAGCGCGCTGATAGCCAGCAGAATAAAGCTAATGATCAAGCCGCTGCCCACGGCCCATCCGGCAAGATTGCAAAGATGCGCCACATAAATTGGGTGGCGCATGCGCGCGTGTAATCCCGTGGTCACCAATTCCTGCGCATGTTCCAGCGGACGCAATTCAGCTTCTCCACTTAACTTACGTGCGCCAAAGCCCGAACGGATGCCGGCGTATGTTCTGAAACCATACAAGAAGAGAAGCGCCGCAGGCAGCCACATCCAAGGCGAAGA
>DASZMF010000679.1:0-3206 GCA_035552035.1 Candidatus Angelobacter sp. | reverse complement strand
TGCGCCAGAAAATGAAAGAGATTGATCCGGACACGCGCCGGCACCTTGACGTGATTGGCAGCGAGATTCAGCGGCTCGATCGTGTGGTGCAGACGCTGGTGGACTTCACGCGTCCGGTGGAGCTGCGGCTCAACGATGCTGACCTGCGCAAAGTGGCGGAAGACATTGTTGCGCTGGCTTCACCCGCGGCGGAAAAAAATAAGGTCATGATTGAACGCCAGCCTTGCCCGGAGCCGCTGCCGGTGCGCATTGATGCTGACCTGGTGAAACAGGCGATCCTGAATATTGTTCTGAACGGCGTGCAGGCCATGCCGCAGGGCGGCACTTTGCGCATTACTCTTCGGCGTGAGGGTGAAAACGCCTTGATGACGGTACGCGACTCGGGCACGGGCATTCCGGAGAATATCCGCGACAAAATTTTTAATTTATACTTCACTACAAAATCGGGCGGAAGCGGAATTGGCCTGGCCATGGCTTACCGGGTGGTGCAGCTGCATCACGGATCGATGGAATTTACCTCGATCATGGACCATGGGACCACCTTTTATCTGCGCTTCCCGATTACTGAAATTGCCGCAAACGGCGAAGCGCCCGCCGTGGCAAAAGAGGATTCGGTCAGCCAAGCATGAAACTACTTCGTCCACAGTACGGCCTATTTTTGTTGGTATTGGTTCTAACTTTATTAATTCTGGGAATCTCCGGTTGCTCTGGAAAAAAGCCAGTCCTGGTGGCGCCGCAACAGCCGCCGCCAACCGTCCCGCAACCCACACCTACGCCAGAACCAGAAGCTACGTCGCAACCGGAGCAGCCTGCCGAGACACAGCCGCCTGCAACGTCCACGACTCCAACCACTACGGCAACAACTAAGCCAAAGATCGTGAAGCGTCCGGTGGTGAAGAAGAAGCCAACCAAGACGGTGATAGTGCCGGACAAGGACGATAAGAAAGACGCACCGACTTCAGCGTCAGGCGGACAGATATCTCCCCGCCTAACAGCCGACGCCGCGCACAGCCAGGCATCCACTGAGCAGCTCTTGCAAGGCGCCGAAGATAACCTGAACAGCATTAAGCGCCAGCTCTCAAAAGACGAAGAAGCCATGCGCGCGCAGATCAGAGAATTCATCAACCAGAGCAAAAAGGCGACCACAGAAAACGACCTGGCGCGCGCCCACACTCTGGCAGTGAAAGCGCGCCTGTTGTCGGATGAACTGGTTAAGCAGCGGTAAGCAGCCGGCCCTGCTTTGCTGGCGGATCAACTATTTCGCTGACGGATCCGCCTGATGTATGCCGAACATATTGCCTTCCGTATCGATGCAATACGCCTGGTATCCCACGCCGGGAATCGCCATTTTAGGTTGCGCCACTTTTCCGCCGTTGCGCGTGACCTTTTCCAGATACGCATCCACTGAATCCACGCCAATGGTGTTCACCGTTCGTGGCATGGGTGACTGGTACCGCATGATGCCGCCATCAATTCCCGGTCCTTCAGTGCCTGTTTTGACCAGCCAATACTCCATGGGCCCGCCCCAGCTAGTGGATTGCCAGCCAAATACATCACGATAGAAATTGGCGGCGCGCTCTGGATTGTCTGCTGCAAATTCAAAATGAACAATACGTGGCATGATTGCCTCCTTAAATTTTGTGGATCGAAAAGATTTTTAGGTCCAAAGGCTTTGTAGATCGGAACATGAACCTGGACACACGAATGCTTGCAGGCTGCAAAACGCGTTGCAGTCGGTGGTGGATACGCTGATTTTTATTGTTCGATGGCGGCTGCGCTTAAGCTCTTTGCGGCTGTCTCGGCGCTCCGTATTTCTGCGTGGCGTAGCCAACGATCAAGCCGACCATCGCGCCGGGCAGCATGATCTGGAAATAATATCCGTGCTGCATGAAGGCAATGATCCACGCGAAAAACGCGCCTACGGCCAAGCCGAAAACGATCCCCAGCGCCAGCGAATTTACTTTGCGGGCAAATACACCAATCAAGATGCCGGCAACAAGCCCTTTGGTCATGGAGCCGAGCACAATACCCACAATGCCGGCACGTACCGCTGGAGTAAACCAGGCGGTGAGGCCGTCAAGGATTCCCAGGATACCGCCCAATATCAGACCCAGCACAATTTTATTCATTGCTCTCCCCCTGCAAAGATTTTTGAGAGATTCCCTGGCCGTGCTTATCTCTCTGGAGTCTTATTACCCGCTTTTGCCGGAACCTTTAACTTATCGCCGCGAAAAAAGAATAAATAATACACGCATGAGCAAATACATCAGCACCAGCGCTACTGCCACTTGGTTCCGGTTCACCAGCCGCGCCGTACGCTCGAAGATATTTTCCTTGTAGGCACTGACCGGTAAGCCGTCAAGGTATTTGCCGATATCGGCGGCAAAGTCTTGTGCGGAGGCGTAACGCCCTGACATTTCTTTGGCCAGGGCTTTCTGGCAGATGGCTTGTAATGGGCGCGGAACAGCTTCGTTCGAGGCGGACGTTTTGTCGCGCAGCATGAACTGCAGAATTGAGCCGAGGCCGAAGACATCTGTGCGCTGGTCGATCAAGTTGATTTCGCCTCGCTCTTGTTCTGGAGCCATGTAACCCGGTGTACCGAGAACGGTGCCATGTGCGGTGGTGGCGCTGGAAAATTGGGGCGCAGAAGCTACTGTTGAAGAAGAATGGCGTGTGGGAGCAGCTTCTGTGCTGGTCGCATCGGTGTCTGCGATAAGACTTTTCTCCGCCGCACTCATGACCTTGGCGAGTCCCCAGTCCATGATGAGCACTTCGCCGAAGGCACCCACCATAACGTTGCCCGGTTTCAGGTCGCGATGAATGATGCCGCGCGAGTGCGCGAAGGCCAACGGTTCCGCTATGCGTTGGAGCAACTGCAGGCGCTGGCGCACGTCAAGACGCGCGATGTGCTGGTCGAGAGTCTGGCCTTCAACATATTTCATGCAGTAGAAGGTGCGTCCGTCAGGCAGGGTGCCGGCGTCATGCACCGGGACAATGCCAGGATGCTCGAGCCGCGCGAGGATGACCGCCTCCTGCATGAGACGCGAAGCGAGATCGGCGGAGCTGCTTTCTGCTGACAAGACCTTGAGCGCCACCGTGCGATGCAGCACAGAATCTTCCGCCAGCCAGATTGTGCCCATGCCGCCATGGCCGAGAAGCTTGAGCGCGCGATAACGCGTGCCGGAGAGATCCGGCGTCTGCATCTC
>DASZMF010000678.1:0-2969 GCA_035552035.1 Candidatus Angelobacter sp. | reverse complement strand
TCTCTGCTTCGCGGAAATTGAACGGACAATCAGCTTCCCCTTGCCGCTGGTAGCCAAAGGCGTCTTGCCCTGCGCCGCTGCCGCGGAGATAAGTTCTGCTACATGCGGATCAGACAGAGTCCTGGCAGACTCCAACCGGATGAACCGATTCTGGCTCCCGGAGCCCAGCAGCAGCTTATGTGGATCTGGCACAGCAGCTCCGTAATAAAACGAAAGCACAACTCCGCTGGCAGCGGCCGCAATGGAGACAATACAATCTGACGGACGCTCAGTTGCGCAGTAGCCGATCACGAAAAAATTGTAATTGTCATAAACCAGCTCGTTGGCCGTGGGCAGCCGCTTGCGCAGTGCCTTGCGCACCGCGCGGATCAGCGCCTGGTTTTCCGGATCGAACTTATCTATAAAACCGGTAAGCTGCTCTTCAGCGCCGGCTGTCACTTTTGGCTTTGCGATTGACTTCATAAAACTTTCTCGCACGGTTCCGTGCGCTGCAAATCAAGCTTATTCTATCCGGTTCGCAGGGCGGCTCGTCCAGCCTTGCCTCTTGTTTTGTACTACGCTGCCAGCGTGCTGTTGTGCTAGCCTTCTCTCGCCATGTCTTCTGTCTTGATCATTCCTCCATCGGCCACTCAACTGGCGCGCAAAGCCTGGCTCCATGTGACCGGCCTGCTGCTGCTCGGTTTGCTGGGCACAGTAGCGCTGGCTTTTTATGGCTACCAGATTCATCGTCTCAGCGCGGCGATGAACAGCTACAAAGATGCCGAGTCTCAGTACCATGTGCGGACAGAGGCAATCCATCGGCTGAGCGACATGGAGACGGCGTTCAATCGCTTTCTGCTGGACGCAAACTCAGCCAACCTGGGCCTGATGCAGGGTGACAAACAGAGAATTGAACAGCTGGCCCAGTGGGATGCGAACGCAAAAAGCGACCAGCTTCTGCAGAACATGGTGGCGGCAGAGCAGAAGTGGTATTCACAGATCGTGCAGCCCATGGTGGATGATCGCAATAAGCTGGCCGCCGGCCAGGGACTGCCGGAAGATTTTCTGGCTAAATATCGCGCGGCGCGCCAGGACCTGCAGCTGATTAACTTTGAAGTGACAACGGAGAATGCACACCATCAGGCGCAAGATGCGTTGCAGCAAACTGAAAGCCAGGTGCGCTGGCTATGGGCGCCGTATCCTTTGGCCGTGCTGCTGATGGCCGGCATCATTGCCCTGGCAGTGAGCGTGATGAAGCGCGTGCATCACTTGAAACTGACGGCGGAAAATGCAGGCGATGAAGAAGAGGACGACGGGCGCGAGCCTGAAAACCAAGAGGAGATGAAATGATATCTGGATTGATTTGGTGGATTCTGATTGGACTGATTGCGGGATTCCTGGCCGGCAAGATCATGAAAGGCTCTGGCTACGGCACGCTGGGCGACATATTGCTGGGCATGGTAGGCGCAATTGTTGGCGGATGGATTCTGCGCCTACTGGGCTTTTACAGCTCTGGCGGGCTTATCTCTTCCATATTAGTGGCGACCCTAGGAGCCGTGCTGCTGGTCTGGCTTTCACGCAAGCTGAAGAAATAGCTGAACGCGGTAGAAAGTGGATTATGCGAAAACTATTTGACGGCTACTTTTAGGATGTAATGAGCCCAAGGATGCCCCATCACATAGATGAAATAATTGCCGGTCTTTGGGACCTTGCCAGTCCAGTTTTTGCCGTCATCCGATGCCCGGCCAAAGGTAACATCCCCGCCGAACTCAGGTGAATCGCTCACGAAGAATTCGGCATGATTGTCACCCGATTCAGAATCATGCTCGGGTTTCCAGGAAATCCGTACAGTCATTGTCTGACCGGCGTAAGCATGGATCGAGTAGCTGTCATGCGACTCCCCACCAATCAAACCTTTAACTGTGGCCGGACTCCGTAATGTCCGCGTAAACTTTTCCGCCAACGCTGAATCTGCGGCAAACCATGTGGCGGTAAGAGCGAAAATCAAAAAACATTTTCGAAGCAACTTATCTCCTTGGAACGGTCTAATCCTCTAACTTAAGCAAGGCAATTGATTACGAAGCTTCCTGCTGTAGGTGGCATGCGGAAGCACTGCAATTAGCCCAGCAGCCTGGCTGCATCTTTCGCAAAATAAGTGAGAATCAACTGCGCCCCGGCGCGGCGGATCGACGTTAGCGATTCCATGATTACGCGGTCGCCATCCAGCCAGCCATTGCGGATCGCTGCCTTCAGCATGGCATATTCACCACTCACTTGATACGCGGCGATAGGCAGATCAAAGCGGCGGCGCGCTTCAGCAATTACGTCTAGGTAAGGCATGGCCGGTTTCACCATAATCATGTCCGCACCTTCGCGGATATCGAGCGCGATCTCACGCATGGCCTCGCGAATATTTGCGCCGTCCATCTGGTAAGAGCGACGGTCGCCAAATTGCGGTGTTGAATCCGCGGCTTCGCGGAACGGACCGTAAAATCCTGAAGCGAATTTGGCTGCATAAGAAAGGATAGGAGTGTTGGTGAAGCCGGCGGCGTCCAGCGCCTTGCGAATGGCCCCGACCCGGCCATCCATCATATCGCTCGGAGCAATAATATCCATGCCCGCACGCGCCTGAGCTACAGCAGTCTTGGCCAAAATTTCCAGCGTGGGATCGTTCAGAATTTCATATTCAACTTCAGCGGCCTGAGCGGCAGCCACGCTGCTTCGGCCGTTCCCTGCACCGCCGCGCTTTGCCGAGGCTGCACCGCCCGCCGCACTTTTCTTCTGCACCACGCCGCAATGCCCGTGCGACATATATTCGCAAAGGCATACGTCGCCCACCACTACCAGATCACGCACTTCCCGCTTGATGGCCCGGGTAGCTCGCTGCACAATGCCGTCTTCCGCCCACGCGCCGCTCGCGACGTCATCTTTTTTCTCCGGCAGGCCGAATAAAATAATGCCGCCCACGCCCAGGCTCTTGGCTTCGCGCG
>DASZMF010000677.1:0-2552 GCA_035552035.1 Candidatus Angelobacter sp. | reverse complement strand
CCAGCGCATATGAGCCACCGCTGCCGATGGCTGCCACGCCGCCGTCTGGCTCAATCACATCGCCAGCGCCACTGATGAGAAACGTGAGGCTGGTATCGGCCACGAGCAAAAGCGCTTCGAGGTGGCGCAGCATTTTGTCTGTCCGCCATTCTTTGGCCAGTTCCACTGCGGCGCGTCCCAGATTGCCGTGGTATTGCTCCAGCTTGGCCTCAAAGCGGCCGAAGAGGGAAAACGCGTCAGCGGTAGACCCGGCAAAGCCGGCGAGAATTTTCTCGTTATACAGCCGGCGAATCTTGCGGGCGGTGTGTTTAATCACGCCTTCACCCAGCGTGACCTGGCCATCGGCGGCCATGACAACGCTGTTGCCACGGCGCACGCACACCACGGTGGTGGAGCGTATCCTGTTCTTTTTTGTTGCGGAATTCACTGCTTGTCTTGATCTCATGAGGGCAATTCTTAATTATACAGCGCAAATTGCCAGCGCTGGTTTGGGCCCAGCCAGAGGCAGGATTGCACCATGTGGTGTGGAAGAACGCGTTTGGTTACATGTTTCTAATAACGCTGGCAGCCGAGAGGAACCTTCTTGCTTACCCCTCAGCGCTTTTTTTTAACACCAGGCACCGTGTGCTCTGGATGCATCTAACGGTAGGATGTTTTTGCAGCATTTGCTTGCAAAACGTTATTTGTAAAACGTTTATTTGTAAAACGTTGATTTGTAAAACACTGGAGGAGAAAAGCATGTTGAAAAAAAGTAAAGCACTGATTGCCGGCATGATCCTGACCGGAATGCTGGGCGCGGCCATGTCCACCACAGCGGTTGCTGAAGATAGGTGTGAACGCCGCATCCATGAAGCGGAAGCCAAACTGCAGGACGCCATTGCCAAGCACGGCGAGCATAGCCGCCAGGCAGAAAAGCGCCGGCACGATCTGGAAGAAACACGCCGGCATTGCGACCACCACTAAACTCAACGATTCAGACCAGGCCCTATACAACAACTTAAGCCCCAACGCACTTTAGCTTGATTGTTGCGTGAGTG
Source organism: Candidatus Angelobacter sp. (assembly GCA_035552035.1). Classification (GTDB taxonomy): domain Bacteria; phylum Acidobacteriota; class Terriglobia; order Terriglobales; family Acidobacteriaceae; genus Angelobacter. The sequence continues at coordinate 1,515 of DASZMF010000677.1, read as the reverse complement.
GCCAGGCGGCATGCCCGCTTGGCCTTTTCTTTTTTAGCGGCAAACTTTTATTGCGGCGCACGTCGCGCGGGCCGCAATTTTGCTACCGTCTTTGCTTTGCCAAGTCTTCAACTTTGCTACAGCGGTTGGCTTTGCTAGAGTCTTTGGCATGGCAAAACAAGTTCCTCTGGGAATTCAAGGCCACGCTGAAGAAACGGTTGAGCACAAGCACACGCTCAGCTATCACAAGGCTGAGCTGCCTCCTATTTATTCCACGCCCAACATGATCGGACTCATGGAATGGGCCGCCTCCAACGCCATGCTGCCATTTCTGGACGAAGGCGAGATCAGCGTGGGCACGGCCATTAACATTGAACATCGCGCGCCCACCATGATTAGCATGCTGGTGAAGGCTGATGCGGTGCTGGAATCAGAGAATGGCCGGTTCTATGTTTTTCGCGTGACGGCGCACAACGGTGCAGCGGAAATCGGACGGGGAACAGTGACGCGGACGATTGTGAATCCGGCGAAGGTGGCGGAGAGGCACGCGAAGCGGAACGCCTAGCAGCTTCCAAGCAAGATTTGTCGCACTATTTTTTTCTTCGCACCATTAGCGGCGCACGACTGATAAGGAGCAATCTTGTTTATTGGCCATTACAGCGTTAGCTTTGCCGGTCGGGCTGAAGAGAACGCCTTCCGCTTTGGCTCCTGTTTCTGGCCGTGCAGTGGATTGATGTGATGTGGAGCATCTTCGTGCTGCTGGGCATTGAGAAGGTGCGGATCGTACCCGGTTTTACTGCCTCGAACGCGCTTGATCTTTACTACATGCCTTACACGCACAGCCTGCTCGGCGTACTGTGCTGGTCGGCACTGGCGTATGTGGTGTGCCAGATGGTTCCGCCGTGGCGCGGCGTAAAGACCGGACTCATTCTGGCTGCGGCAGTTTTCTCGCACTGGGCTCTTGACCTGATTGTTCACGTTCCGGATATGGCGCTGTATGGCAGCGTGGGCAAGATGGGATTGGGATTGTGGAACTATCGCGCTGCGGCATTTGCGCTGGAGATAGCGGTGCTGTTCGCAGGCGCGGCGCTGCTTTACAAGACGGCGGCGCACAAAGCGCGGTTCGTTGGATTTGTAGTTTTTCTGGCAGCCGTTCAGGTGGTGAATATATTTTTCTTTCCTCCGCCTAAGAGCGATCAGGCCATGGCGACCTCGGCTTTTGTTTCTTACATGGTGCTGGCGCTGATGGCTTGGTGGGTGGAGTGAAGCGTGGGTGTAATTCCTTGCTGCGCTCGGAATTTTTAAAAGAGAGCCTGTAACATAATCCTCGTGCTTCTTCCTTTTTCCATTCAAGCCCAAGCCGGCGCTGCCCGCACCGCGCACATTGATACCGCGCATGGCCCTATCGACACGCCAACGTTTATGCCGGTAGGAACCGCAGCCACGGTGAAGGCCGTCCCACAGGATGTTTTAGAGGATTTGGGTGCGCGGATCATTCTGGGCAACACCTATCATCTGTATCTGCGGCCGGGGCAT
>DASZMF010000676.1:0-5565 GCA_035552035.1 Candidatus Angelobacter sp. | reverse complement strand
CAGACCTTTGCAGCCACAGCGCCCTGGCGCGTGGCCACGCCTATCAATTTTTCAATCATGGGCGTACTGATTTTGGGCGCGTTGGTTTTTCGCAGCTTCCATTCTTCGCGAATCAGCTTGGCTACCAGCTTCCAGTCTGCCATGGAAAGCGCATGGTGCATGTCACGGGCAATTTCACCGATCCGCTCAAAGTTGTGGAAGATTTTCTTGTCGCCGTCGATGTGCTTCTTGAACACTTCCCAATTATTGATGCCAGACTTACGCGGCGCTCCGGTATAGACCAGCACAAAGCGCCGATCCAGATCCTCTGGCGCTACGCGGACTGCGGTGTGATGAATCCCGTCAGGATCCAGATGGATGGCACTCACTCCACCATACAGAGCGGGATAATAATCCTGGCAGCCGGTGGGGACTTTGATGAGCTGGGCTTCAACGTTCTGCGCGATTACGCGAATCTGTTCGCGATCGAGCTTCTTGCCGGTGTAGCGCGCCAGCGCCGCCGTGGTGGCGATCATCAACGCAGAAGAGCCGGAAATTCCAGCGCCAGCCGGAGATTCAGAGTGTGTCTCCACTTCAAAACCGCCTTCAGGCGCAAAGAAGCGCACCAGATGACCGGCCAGCGGATGCTTGAATTTTCGCGCGGAGCACAGCTGCTCAAAGTCAGCGAACTCTTCTTCTACTTTAGTGTCGAGCGATTTCAACCGGATAATTTTTTCAGTGAGCCGCGTGACCTTGCAGCGCGTAAGAACGTTCACGGCAAAATTGAGCGTGACCGCTCCGGGATGAAAAAGATAAAGCGGCCAAAGGTCCAAGGTGCCGCCGGCCAGGTCAACCCGGCAGGGCGCGTGCGCAACAATTGTTCCGGGAGGTGGCAAATGTTATTCCGTAAAAAACTGGGCCATGTTGCGGAACTTATCGTAGCGGCCGTCAAGGAGCTTCTGCACCGGCTGGTGCTTCAGCTCGTTAAAGTGCTTGAAAAGGACTTCATCCACCATGGCCGCCGCGGCGTCATGGTCCAGGTGCGCGCCACCATCCGGCTCGGGAATGATTTCGTCGATGATGGCCATTTCCTTCAAGTCCGGAGGGGTAATACGCAGCGCCTGGGCTGCAATCTCTTTCTTTGACGCGTCCCGCCACATAATGGAAGCGCAGCCTTCCGGTGAAATCACCGAATAGACCGAATTTTCCATCATGAACACACGATCAGCAACGGCAATTGCCAACGCGCCGCCGCTGCCGCCTTCGCCGGTGACAGTGGTGATAATGGGAACTTCAATCCGCGCCATCTCACGCAGATTGCGGGCAATGGCTTCTGCCTGTCCGCGCTCTTCCGCGCCCAGGCCGGGATATGCGCCGGGAGTATCCACAAAAGTGAATATCGGGCGGCCGAATTTTTCTGCCATCTTCATGCAGCGCAATGCCTTGCGATAGCCTTCAGGATTTGCCTGGCCAAAGTTGCGGGCCACGCGCTGCTTGGTGTCACGGCCTTTCTGGTGGCCGATGACCATGACATTCTCACCGTGATAGCGCGCCATGCCGCACAGAATGGCGGGGTCGTCGCCAAAGTTGCGGTCGCCGTGAACCTCACTCCAGTCGGTGAAGATGCGCTCCACGTAGTCCAGGGTAAAAGGCCGTTGCGAATGCCGCGCCAGCTCCGTCTTCTGCCAGGCATTGATATGCAGACGAATCTGCTCGCGCAAAAAACTGATCTGATGCTGCAGGTGCTTGAGTTGCAGGCGCGCGTCCTGGTCAGCGCTGGCGCGCGTCTCAAGCAGAGCGACCTGCCCTTCGATGACCTCTAACTGGCGTTGCGCTTTTACGGCTGGATCCAACGATAACTCCTAAACTTTTTTCAGGGGCTAAAGCCCGGATTGAAGAGCACCCTTACGGCACGACTCAAATCGTGCGCTGACACTTGTGTTCACAAGCCCACTCGTTATCAGCAACCCATCAATCAATAATCTGGACCGCGCCTCGCCCGCATAGTTCTTCCACGCGGGTAATAAAACTGCGGTCTGCACAGATATTATATCTGTCCGCTTCCAAGACCACCATAAAGTCTCCGGTGCGCTCCATGGCAAACATCACTTTTGCTTCGCCTTTGCGTTCATGGCAGATGGCGTGCAGCGCGTCCACAGTGTTTTCTGTGGCGGTATCCAGAGGCACGCGTATGCGGATGGAGCGCGGCAATTTTGGCTGCGCCTCTTCCAGCGGCGTGAGCTGGTTGATCATGATCTTGGGGCTGGCGCCTTCTTCCACACGAATGCTGGCTTTCACCAGCATGGGAATTTCCTGCTTCAGAATAACCTGCAGTTTTTTGTATGAGTCAGGAAAGATCACGGCTTCAATGGATCCGCTCATGTCTTCCATCCTGGCCTGCGCGTATAAATCGCCCTTGCGCGACTTGAGAGTGCGAACGCCGGTGATGACCCCGGCGGTGGTGATGAATTCGTCGCGGCCGGTTCCGGTCGTCATGGCGCTGATAGTTTCGACCGACAAGGCACGGAAGGCTTCCAGCTTTTCCCGATACTTCTCCATGGGATGACCTGTGATGAAGAAGCCCAGAACTTCTTTCTCATTGGCCAGACGCTGATGCTCTTCCCATTCAGGAACGCTGGGCAACTTTTCTCCGGAGCCATTGGCCTGCTCGTCCTCAAAGACGCCGAACAATCCATGCTGGCCGAGTTCGGCATCACGCTGCGTTTTCTGCGCGCCTTCAATCGCGCGATCCAGCACGGCCATGAGTTGAGAGCGATAGCCAAAGTCATCCATGGCGCCGGCCTTGATCAAAGATTCCAGCACGCGCTTGTTGAGCATGCGCAGATCGACCTTCTCGCAGAATTCAAAGATCGAACTGAATTTGCCCATCTCTTTGCGAGCGTTGGCGATTGAATCAATCGCGTTCCGGCCAACGTTCTTTACGGCCGCCAAGCCAAAGCGGATGGCATTTTCATGCGGCGTAAAGTTTGAATCACTCACGTTGATGTTTGGCGGCTCAACGGAGATTTCCATCTGGCGGCATTCGTTGATGTACTTCACCACGTTATCCGTGTTGCCCATCTGCGAGGTGAGCAGCGCGGCCATGAATTCAATGGGATAGTGCGTCTTGAGATAGGCCGTCTGGTAGGCCAGCAGCGCATAGGCCGCGGAGTGCGACTTGTTAAAGCCATAGCCGGCAAATTCGGCCATGAGGTCGAAAATTTTGGTGATCTTCTTTTCCGGGAAACCCAGCTTCACCGCGCCTTTTACAAATTGATCGCGCTGCTCGGCCATGATCTTTTCATCTTTTTTGCCCATGGCGCGGCGCAGCAGGTCGGCGTCTCCCAGAGAGAAGCCCGCCAGCGTGTTGGCGATCTGCATGACCTGCTCCTGATAGACGATGACGCCGAGCGTCTCTTTGAGAAGCTGTTCCAGCTGCGGCAGCTCGTACTCAACTTTTTTGCGGCCCCACTTGCGATCAATAAAATCATCGATCATGCCGCCCTGAATTGGCCCCGGGCGGTAGAGCGCGTTGAGCGCCGTGAGATCGTCAATGGAACTGGGCTTATAGCGGCGGAGCACATCGGTCATGCCGCCGGATTCAAACTGGAAGATGCCGGAGGTGAGTCCGGTGTGAAAGACGTTTTCGTAGGTCTTCACATCGTCCAGCGGAATCTTTTCCAGATCAATGGCTGTGCCGCGTTGCGCGATGAGCTTGAGCGCATCGTCGAGAATTGTGAGAGTCGTCAGGCCCAGGAAATCCATCTTGAGCAGGCCCATCTTCTCGATCGCCTTCATGTCATAGGCAGTCACAATTTCGTCGTTTTTAGTCTTGTGCAGCGGCACCAGATCAGTGAGCGGCATGGGCGAGATCACCACGCCCGCGGCGTGCACGCCGGAGTTGCGCACCAGCCCTTCCAGCTTGAGCGCTGTATCAATCAGCTCGCGCACCTGCATCTCTTTTTCGTAAGCTTCCTGCAGCGGCGGCGAATCGTCGAGCGCCTGGTTCAGCGTGATACCGATGGGCGTGGTAGGAATCATCTTGGCGATTCGGTCCACGTCGTTATACGGAATATCCATGGCGCGGCCCACGTCTTTAATGGCAGCTTTGGCGGCCATGGTGCCAAAGGTGATGATCTGGGCGACGTTCTCACGGCCATATTTACGAGTAACGTATTGAATGACCTCGCCGCGCCGGTTCATGCAGAAGTCAATATCGATATCAGGCATGGAGACACGCTCAGGGTTGAGAAAGCGCTCAAACAGCAACTCATGCTGGAGCGGATCAATATCAGTGATGCCCATGGCGTAAGCCACGAGCGCTCCGGCGGCTGATCCACGGCCCGGACCAACGGGAATGGAGTTTTCACGCGCGTAGCGGATGAAATCCCAGACGATCAGGAAATATCCGGAGAATTTCATCTGCTGGATAATGGCTATCTCGCGGGTAAGGCGCTGGTCGTAATCAGTGCGCGCTTTCTTCAGGCGGCCTGCGTCTTCCAGCAGACCCAGACTTTCCCAGCGGCGCGCAAAGCCCTGCCGCGCTACGTGCTCAAAGTAGCTATCCAGCGTGTAGCCTTCTGGCAGCGGAAATTCCGGGAAAGGATTTTTTACTTTGTTGAGCTTAAAGTTGCAGCGCTCAGCAATGGCCATGCTCTGCGCCAGCACGTCTTCGCGGCCGGAGAAGAGCTTCTTCATCTCGTCGGCGGTCTTCACGAAAAACTGGTTGCCATGGAACTTAAGGCGGTTGGTATCGTTGACTGACTTGCCCGTTTGCACGCAGACCAGCACGTCCTGCGCGTGCGCGTCATCTTCACAGAGATAGTGGCTGTCATTGGTGGCCACCATGGGAATGCCCAGCTCTTTTTCAATGCGGAAAAGGTCGGCGTGAATCTGGTGTTCTTCAGGAAGACCCTGGTCCTGGATCTCCATGAAGAAGTTGCCTTTGCCAAAAATATCCTGATAGTTGGCGGCCGCGCCCCGAGCTGCATCGTACTTCCCTGCCAGCAGGTTTTCGCAGACTTCGCCGGCCAGACAGCCGCTGAGTCCGATCAAGCCTTTTGAATGGTCCGCCAGAAATTTTTTGCTGATACGCGGCTTGTAATAAAAGCCATGCATGCTGGACTCAGACGTGATCTTGATCAGGTTGCGATAGCCTTCTTCATTTTCGGCCAACACCAGCAGGTGATTGTAGGTATCGCCTTCCGGCGGCGCGCGATGGTCATCTTTTTTACAGACATACAGCTCGCAGCCAATGATCGGCTTGATGCCGGCCTTGGTCGCTGCCTCAACAAACTCCACCGTGCCATAAATATTTCCGTGGTCGGTCATGGCCACAGCTTTTTGCCCGATATCAGATACGCGCTTGATCAGGCCATCGACGCCGCAGGCGCCGTCCAGCAGTGAGTAATCGGTATGAAGATGGAGATGGGTAAATTCAGACATGGTTGGCTTGGGCCGCTTCTCTTCTAATTATAGCGATTGCGACAAGCAGCAGGGGCTGTGAAGGTGTGTGGAAAACAGGGCGAATTCACCGCAGAGACGCGGAGAACACAAGGCCCCCGTCCTATTCGAGCGCTGAAGAAA
>DASZMF010000675.1:0-12084 GCA_035552035.1 Candidatus Angelobacter sp. | reverse complement strand
TTTCGCCATCGCCCAGCACCTTGATCAAGTCGTTCTTGCTGGCCAGTCCATGCTTCACCAGCAGTTCTGGAGTAATGTTTTTCTCGCCCAGTTCAACCAGGCGGTCCACGTTCACTACCTGGTACTCCACGCGGAAAATGTTGGTGAAGCCGCGCTTCGGCAAACGGCGATGCAATGGCATCTGGCCGCCTTCAAAACCGCGCATCATGCGCGAACCGGAGCGTGAACGCTGGCCCTTGTGTCCGCGGGCAGATGTCTTGCCCATGCCGCTGCCCATACCGCGGCCCACGCGCTTTTTATTGGAGGTCGCGCCCTTGGGCGGTCGTAAATTCGATAAATTCGTTGGCACTTTATTTCCCTTTTACGCAGCCTGCTGTAATTTCAGCAGCTACTCGGTTTCCCTGTTAGTAGATCGCGCTCTCGTTCAATCTGCAGCTGGGTTTTCCGATCACCCGATTACCAGATTTCCCGATCACCCGATCTTGATGATCTACTTCTCTAAGATCTTACTTCTCAAGGATCTCAACCAGATGCGGGACTTTCGCCACCATGCCGCGAATCGACGGTGTATCTTCCCGCACCACTACCTGGTTCAGCCGGGTAAAGCCCAGCCCTTTGATCACCAGCTTATGCTTGATCGGCGTGCAGATCTTCGAGCGCACGTACTTGAGTTGAATTGTTTTTTTTGCTGCCGTCATAATTCTTCCTAAAAATCCTTGCGGGCGCTTTTGCCTGCTTGTTGTAAGACTTTGGTATTTGGCATCTTGCCGTAAATCCCAGCTTTCATAACCAGAACGCTTTCAGCTTTACGCAAGCTAAACACTAAGTACCAATTACTAAGTACGGCTTTTACAGCTCCTGCAACGTCTTGCCGCGCAGTGTTGCTACTTCCTGGCGGTCGCGAAGTTTCATCAAAGCGTCAAACGTGGCCTTGATCACGTTATGCGGATTGGCCGAGCCAATCGACTTGGTGAGCACATTCTGCACGCCCACTGAGGTCATTACCGCGCGCACTGCTCCGCCCGCGATCACGCCCGTTCCTTCCGGGGCCGGCTTCAACAGCACGCGTCCGGAACCGAATGTTCCCAGCGCCACGTGCGGAATCGAAGTCTTGGTCAGGTTGACCTTGATCAGGTTTTTCTTGGCCGATTCAATCCCTTTGCGGATGGCCTGTGGTACTTCCTTGGCCTTGCCGGAACCATAGCCAACCACGCCCGCACCCGGATCGCCCACAACCACCAGCGCCGCGAAGGACATATTCTTACCGCCCTTGACCACCTTGGTCACGCGGTTGATGGCAACTACCTGGTCTTTCAACTGGTAGCTACCGGCATCGAGCTTTCTTTTCGTTGGTGTCGCCATGATTAGAACTCCAGACCTGCTTCGCGCGCGGCTTCCGCCAGCGCCTTGATGCGTCCGTGGTAGAGATATCCGCCACGATCAAAAACTACCTTCTTGATTCCTTTTTCCTGCGCCTTCTGCGCAATCGTCTTGCCAACTTCCTTGGCGCTGGCCACGTTGCCGCCCGGATTTTTGTCCGACTTTTTTCCGCCCGTGGTGCTGGCTGAAACCAGCGTTGTCCCGGACATGTCGTCAATCACCTGAACATAAATATGGTTCAGTGAACGATACACGTTTAACCGTGGACGCTCCGATGTTCCGGCAAGCCGGTTACGCAGCCGCTGATGGATCTTGCGGCGCGTTATGTCTTTTGAAGTATTGGGAAACATTTCTTTTTCCTTTGCTTCGCACCACCCTAGGCAGCGCGATCAAAAATTATCTTTCTTCAATCAGCAAGCGTGCTCACTCGAGAATTGGGGTTCAGATCACCCGATCACGCGCGATCCCCCGATTTCCCGATCTTACTTAGCTCCGGTCTTGCCGACCTTCTTCTTCAATTTCTCGCCCACATACCGCACACCCTTCTGCTTATATGGGTCCGGTGGACGCAAGCTGCGCATATCTGCCGCAACCTGGCCGACTTTCTGGCGATCAATACCGCTCAGCGTCAGCTTGGTCTGTTTGGGATCAATGGCTACCGTAACTCCGGTAGGCAGCGGAAACTCGATCGGATGCGAATAGCCCAGGGTAAACACCACTGTGTTCTTGCCCTTCAACTCCGCGCGATAACCAATGCCGACGATTTCAATGTCCCGGTTCCAACCCTTGGTCACGCCTTCAACAGCGTTACTCACCAGCGCCCGCGCCAGCCCATGAACGGCGGCAAACTGGTCGCTCTGGCGGACAATATTGATGTTTCCGTCAGCCTGCTTCAATTCCACGCCGGAAGGCAGATGCGTCTGCACCTGGCCCTTGGGACCATTCACCGTAACGGTGTTGCCCTTTACTTCATACTTCACTCCCGTGGGGAGTGGAATCGGTTTCTTTCCGATACGAGACATGTGTTAAATCCTTTTCTGAGTGAGTCCCTCGAAGCAATTACTTTGCTTCCGAGTTCCACAACCGTTTGGCTAAATTGGCCTTTAGCTAGCCTTTAGCATTCCCGAAAACTGCATTCAAACTTCTCGAACTAAAAATTTCTTTTGACGCTCTATTTCAAAGTATGCGCCAGATCACCAAAGCTAAGAGCCAATGGCTAATGGCTAAAAGCCGCCGCAAAGCGGCCTACCATACTTCGCAGAGAATCTCTCCGCCCAGGCCCTGCTTGCGCGCCTGGCGTCCTGTCATCACACCCTTGGGCGTGGTGAGAATATTGATTCCCAGCCCGCCGAGCACGCGTGGAATCTCATTGCGCCCTACATACACGCGACAGCCGGGCCGCGAGATGCGCTGAAGGTTGGCGATAGCGGCGGTATTGTCCTGGCTGTATTTCAGGTAAACGCGCAGGACCTTTCTGCCTTCTTCTTCCGTCGCCTTGAAATTGGCGATGTAGCCTTCTTCTTTCAAAATGCGCGCAATCTCCAGCTTCAGCTTGGAAGCGGGGATATCTAACTTCTGGTGCCGCGCGTGGATTGAATTGCGAATGCGCGTCAGCAAATCTGCGACCGGATCGGTCAAACTCATCTTTGTTTATCTCCTCTTATCGTCACCCGTTTGCTCCGGCCCGCCGGAGAACCTGCCGTGACGTACTGCGAAACCAGCCATTGGCTCTTGGCCGTTGGCAATTCGCTCTTGGCTTTTCTGCCTCAGTCTCTCAAGCATCTTCGCTTCGGCATATCACTTCCGTGCGCGATGCTCAAGCCAGAGGCTGCCAGCCAGGAGCTAAAAGCTTTTCCTTACCAGGACGACTTCATGACCCCGGGTATCTCACCCTTCAGCGCCAGGCCGCGGAAGCACAAACGGCAGAGGCCAAACTTGCGCAGAAAAGCGCGCGGCCGTCCACAGATCGAGCAGCGGTTGCGGTGCTGGGTGGAGAACTTCGGTTTCTTGTTCGTCTTGGCGATCTTTGCTGTAGTTGCCATTGTTTCCTTTGTGTCTGGCCTGAGGCCATCTGCCTTGGCTCTTAGCCTTTGGCCTTTAGCTACTGCTTCACTTCTAAAACTTTTAATTTCGATCAGCTCTACTCTTATGTTCGAGAAGACAGCTTGCATCTTCTACGTTCAGCTAAGAGCCAATGGCTAATAGCTAAGAGCTGCCCTACTGTTTAAACGGCATTCCAAAACTCTTGAGCAATGCCCGTGCCTGATTGTCGTCACGCGCCGTGGTCACAATCGTCACGTTCATGCCCTTCAATTTGTCGACCTTCGAGTAATCAATTTCCGGAAAGATCAACTGGTCGCGCAGGCCCAGCGTGTAATTGCCACGACCATCAAATGACTTGGTGGAAACACCGCGGAAGTCACGCACGCGGGGCAGAGCCACGTTGATCAGGCGGTCCATAAATTCATACATGCGGATCCCGCGGAGCGTCACCATGGCGCCAATCGCCATGCCTTCACGCACCTTGAATGCTGCAATCGATTTCTTGGCCTTGGTCACAACCGGCTTCTGTCCGCAGATCTCGCCCAGGTCGCGGACCAGCGGGTCCATCATCTTGGTATTCTGCGTCGCTTCGCCCACGCCCATATTCACCACGATCTTATGCAGCCGTGGCACCGCCATGGGATTGCTCATGCCCAGCTCTTTGGCCAGCGCCGGAGCAATTTCTTTTTCGAATTTATCTTTCAGCCTTGCTTTAACTTTTTCTGCCATTTTGCTTCCCTGATTCCTTCTCCCACGGTTTCGGAGTGGTTACCGGTTCGTAGGCTGAGACGTTAGCGGCGTTTAGCCTGCTGGCGTCTTATTTCTTGGTCTTGTCCAGTGGCGACTCACACCGGCGGCAGACCCGCACACTGCGGCTGCCTTCTTTTTTGTGTCCAATGCGTGACGGCCCACAGCTCGGGCATACCACCATCACATTTGAAATGGAGATTGGTGATTCCTGCTCCGCGATTCCGCCCTTGATGTTCCGCTGCGGATTCGGACGCACATTCTTCTTCACCATCATCACGTGCTCCACCAGGACCTTGCTGGTTCCCGGAAAAACACGCAGCACACGGCCCTGCTTGCCCTTGTCGCGGCCAGTGATGATCTTCACCGTGTCATTGCGCTTAATATCGACTCTTATATGCATTTTCTGCCTTCAACCCGTTGGCGGCCCAATTCCTTCTCCGCCTGAATTCTGTACTTGCCCTGATTCTGAAACTGAGTCTTCAAAACTTGCTCTGAAGCTCGATTGCTTTCTTACAGCACTTCCGGTGCAAGAGAAACAATCTTCAAAAACTTCTTTTCGCGAAGTTCGCGGGCCACTGGACCAAATACGCGTGTACCAATCGGCTCGCCTGTTTCGTTGATCAGAACAGCGGCGTTCTGGTCAAAGCGAATGTATGTCCCGTCCCGGCGGCGATGCTCTTTGCGCTGGCGGACAATCACGCACTTCACTACCGTGCCTTTTTTGGCCGTGCCGTCCGGCGAAGCTTCTTTTACTGAAGCCGTAATAATGTCGCCCAGGCTGGCATTCAATCCCGTATGTCCGCCCAGCGGTAGAATCATCTGCAGCCGGCGCGCTCCGCTGTTATCGGCCACATCGAGAATGCTTCTCATCATCACTGCCATAAATTCAATCTCCGTTTTGCCGGCAACTTGTTGCCTACTTAAAAATTCCGAAACTCTAAATCACTTCGTGTCTGGCTTTTGGCCATCAGTTTTTAGCTCTTAGCCTTAATTATTTGCTTCTTAGCCTTTAGCCAATACCGTTCGCTTCACGAAACAAAGCCAAGAGCTAATGGCTAAGAGCCAAAAGCCGTTTTGCTATTTGCTACTTGCTAATGGCTGCTGCTTCTCCCACCAGCTTGGTCTTCTGGATAATGTTCTTCAATCTCCAGCGCTTCAGCTTTGACGTGGGACGCGTCTCTTCAATCTCCACCGTGTCGCCCACGTGCGCCGTGTTGCTCTCATCGTGCGCGTAAAACTTTTTCGACTTGGCCACCACCCGGCGATACAGCGGATGCGCCCGCTTCATAATCACCTGCACCACGATGGTTTTTGCCATCTTGGTGGAAACTACGCGGCCAATCTTGGTGTTGCGGTTGCTCGTGTGTTGTGCGGTTGTCTCTGCCATTTACTTCTTCCTCTTTGCGGCGGTCGCGGTTTTCTTTTTTGCTGGCTTGGCCTTCTTGCTTTTTGCAGCGGCTGCCTTGCTCTTGGCCGGGGCTGCCGGCTTGGCTTTCCTTTTTGCGCCCTTGCCTGCGGCTGCTTTCTTGGCTGGCTTGGCGGCAGCAGTGGCATCACCAGCAGCACTCGCCGCGGGATGATGGCTCTCTACCACCAGGCCCAGCTGCTTCTCGCGCGCCACGGTATGGACGCGGGCCACGTCTTTGCGCAGGCCGCGAATCTTGTTCAGGCTCTCCGTCTGTCCCATCTTCAACTGGAACTTCAGGCGGAAAAGCTGGTCATTGAGCTCCTGCTGCTGGTGCAGCAGTTCAGCGTCAGTCAGACTTCTAAGTTTTTCAACATCCATCGGTGTCTTCTCTTTTTTAGCTCTTGGCCTTTAGCTTTTAGCCTTTAGCCTTTAGCCGAAACTGTATTTAACTGTTAGCCTTCAGCCTGCTTTTGGTTCCTGGCACTCAGGCTTTAGCCAATGCTGCTTACCGCACGGCCCAAAGCTAATTGCCAATGGCCAATTGCTTTCTTTACCGCGGATCTGCGCGGGCCACAAACTTTGTGCGCAAGCCCAGTTTGTTCGAGGCCAGCCGCATTGCTTCCTGCGCGTCCGTGCGGCCTACGCCTTCCATTTCAAAAAGGATCTTGCCCGGACGTACCACCGCGACCCAATGGTCTGGAGCGCCCTTGCCTTTACCCATACGGGTTTCAGCCGGCTTCTTGGTGACTGGCTTGTCTGGAAACAAACGGATCCAGATCTTGCCGCCGCGCTTTACAAAACGCGTCATGGCCACGCGACTGGCTTCAATCTGGCGGTCCGTGATCCAGCCCGGTTCCATTACCTTCAACCCGAAATCGCCAAAGGAGAGTTCTCCTCCGCGCCAGGCTTTACCGCGCATGCGTCCGCGCTGCTGCTTGCGGTACTTAACTTTTTTCGGCATTAACATAGGTCAAATCCTCTAACTGCTCACTTCTTCGTCCGGTACTTAGTAGTTAGTATTTAGCCGCAAGCTCGCGAAAGTTTCGCTACTTCCAAGCCGCTTCGGTCTTCCACGCAATGCCAAATACTAATTACCAATTACTCAATACTGCTTTCCTAGAACGCCCCCGCAGTTGCCCGTTCCGGCTGGCGCTTCTTCTGCGGCAAAATATCGCCTTTATAAACCCAGGTCTTCACGCCGATAATCCCGTACGTGGTGTGCGCTTCAGAGAAGCCAAAATCAATATCAGCACGCAGCGTGTGCAGCGGCAGACGGCCCTGCAGATACCACTCCGAACGCGCGATTTCATTGCCGTTCAAGCGGCCCGACACGCGGACCTTGATGCCTTTGCAGCCAAAGCGCAGCGCTGAATCCACTGACTTGCGCATCGCCCGGCGGAAGCCAACGCGCTTTTCCAGTTGCAGCGCAATGCCTTCAGAGACGAGTTGTGCGTCGAGTTCAGGCTTATGCACTTCCTGAATATCGATGAACACGTCACGGTTCGTGCGCTTCTGCAATTCGATCTTCAGCTTGTCAATTTCCGCGCCCTTGCGTCCGATAATGATGCCCGGCCGCGCCGTGCGGATAATGATGCGCAGCTTGTTGCCCGGCCGCTCAATTTCCACCGAGCTCACGCCCGCGGACTTCAGCTTGTCCCGCAGCTCTTCCTTGAGCTTTACGTCTTCAAGCAGCAATTTGCTGTAATCGCGCTCAATGAACCAGCGCGACCGCCACGGCTTGGTGTATCCCAGGCGAAACCCGTAAGGATGGACTTTCTGTCCCATGCATTTACCTCTTAAAATTTCTTTCCTGCGCGACTACTCTGCGCTCAAATGCTTTTCCTGCTAAATCTATTTCGCGGCTGCGGTCTTCTTCTTGCCCGCGGATTTCTTCTTAGCCGCTACAGCTTTCTTCTTTGCCGGTGACTTGGCTGGAGCCGCGGAACCATCTTCGCCCACAACCGTGGCCAGCTTCTGCTTGTTATCTCCGCCTTTTTCCGCCAGCACAATTTCCATGTGCGAGATGCGGCGCTGGTAGCGGAATGCACGGCCCATTGGCGCGGGGCGGATACGCTTCATGCGCGGGCCTTCATTGGCGATGGCATGTTTCACGTAGAGCCGGTCCAGGTCCACGTCCATGCCTTTTTCCTGGCTCAGGTAGTTCGCATTCTCCACCGCGGAGCGCAGCAGCTGAAAAATTGCCGGAGCAATGCGCTTCTTGGTAAAGGTCAGCGTGGTCAATGCATCTTCCACGCGCCGGCCTTTAATCAGGTCCAGCACCAGCCGCGCCTTTTGCGGCGATACTCTTGTGAACCGGGCTTTCGCTATAAATTCCATTTGTCTTTTCCTCAAGGCTCCGCGATTTTCATCGCTCCGCCCTCTGCTTCGTTCGCGCGGGTCAGCGCTCACTCCACATTCACCCGCTATTCCTCAGGACTGCGCGGCACCCTGCCGCCTCGCCCATTCACTAATATCTTATTTCGCTGGTGACGGAGCCGGCTTGGCGGAAGTTTCCGCTGACGCCTTCATGGAGTGCCCTTTGAACTGCCGCGTAAAGGAGAACTCGCCCAGCTTGTGTCCCACCATATTTTCCGTGATGTACACCGGAATAAACTTTTTGCCGTTATGCACCGCAATGGTGTGTCCCACCATCTCCGGCGAAATCGTTGACCGGCGCGACCAGGAACGAATGACCTTCTTGTCATTCTTCTGGTTCAAATCCTCAATCTTTTTCAACAGATGGCCGTCAATATGCGGCCCTTTTTTCAGTGAACGCGCCATTATTTCTGTCTCCTGCTGACAATGAACTTGTCGGTGCGCTTGTTATTGCGCGTCTTATAACCACGGGTCGGCTGGCCCCACGGGGTCACCGGATGGCGTCCGCCTGAAGTCTTACCTTCACCGCCGCCATGTGGATGGTCGACCGGGTTCATCGCGACACCGCGATTGACCGGCTTTTTGCCCAGCCATATATTGCGTCCGGCTTTACCAATGGCCACATTTTCGTGGTCCACGTTGCCGATCTGCCCAATCGTCGCCATGCAATCAATCAAAACTTTACGTGTTTCGCCAGAAGGCAATTTCACCAGCGCGTAATCAGATTCCTTGGCCACCAGCTGCGCTGATCCGCCTGCGGAACGCACCATCTGTGCGCCCTTGCCCGGCTTCAGTTCAATGTTGTGGACCGTGGTGCCGGCCGGAATGTTCTTCAACGGCAGAGCGTTGCCCACCAGAATGTCGGCTTCAGGGCCGCTGACAATTTTCTGTCCCACATTCAATCCCACGGGATGCAGGATGTAACGCTTCTCGCCATCGGCATATGCCAGCAGCGCTATACGCGCCGAGCGGTTGGGATCGTATTCGATCGAAACCACCGTAGCGGGAACGCCAGACTTGTCGCGCTTGAAGTCAATCTCGCGCAGCCTGCGCTTGTGTCCGCCGCCACGATGCCAGATGGTAATGTCACCGGCATTGCGACGTCCGCCGGTACGCAGCTTAATGCTGGTCAACGGCTTGTGCGGCTTGTCGGTCGTCAGTTCGTCGTTCGTCAGCGTTGTCTTAAAACGCAGCGACGGCGTAATCGGTCTGAATGTCTTAATTCCCATAAAAAATCTGCCTTTAGCAATTAGCCTTTAGCTCTTGTCTTGAAGCCCTGAGCTATTTGGCCAATTCTTTAAATCTTTTTGTCTTTAGCAATCCGGCCCATCAGGCCGCCGGATTGCGCTGCTTCAGGAGCCGAATCGTTTTATCCACGATCCGAACCCTTAAGCGGGTTACTAAGCTCTCGTTCAGCCATTTGGCACCCCAGTCGCCAAATCGCGCCGCATCAGGAGCATCCAAGCTTTAACCACAAGCCACACTCTGAAGCGGTTTTCACTTAAATGTTGGCCGCGTACTCCGGCATCTTCTCGCCCGTCTTCAGCCTTACGTAGGCCTTCTTCCAGTCCGGACGGTAGCCGGAAAACTTGCCCCGGCGGCGCTCTTTGCCCACAAAATTCGCTGTGCGCACCGAGTCAACCTTTACCTTGAAAATCTTCTGCACCGCTTCTTTTACTTCTGTCTTGGTGGCCTGGGCAGCAACTTCAAATACCAGCGTGCCCTGGCTCTCTTTCACGCCCAGACCTTTTTCCGTGATCACAGGCTTGCGGATAATCTCATAGGCCGATTTCATTACGCCACCTCCGCGTCATGTTTATGCTTGGGGGCTGAGGCCTTGAGCGAATCCTGCAGCTTTTCGAGCGCTGCCTGCGAAAAGATTGCCGTTTCATAACGCAGCAGGTGATAAGGATGCACCCGGTTGCTCGGCACCAGTTCCACGCCGTGCAGATTGCGCGAGCTCAGCTCCAGGTTGCGGTTCTCTTTTGTGCCGTCCACCAGCAAAGTTGTTTTGCCAATGCCCAGCTTGCCCAGCGTCTTGCGGAACGTGTTGGTCTTGACTTCGCCAAGATCAAATCCGTCCACCACAATCAGCTTGCCGTCAGAAAGCTTGGAGGCCAGCGCGGAACGCAGCGCACCCAGCAATTTCTTTTTAGGAAACTGGTAGTCATACGAACGGGGCTGAGGTCCGTGGACCGTGCCGCCGTGCCGCCACAGTGGTGACCGGATCGATCCCACGCGAGCGCGGCCTGTGCCTTTTTGTTTCCACAGTTTCTTGCCCGCGCCAGAGACCAGCTTCTTGTTCTTGGTGGCATGCGTACCTGCGCGCATCGCCGAGCGGTAATGCTTCACCGCTTCCCAGAGAAGGTCTTCATTGATACCGCCAAAGACTTCGTCCGCCAGCTCCAGCGTGCCTGTCTTCTTGCCTTCTAAATTGATTACGTCAATCTTTGCCATTGTTTTCAGCTCTTAGCTATTAGCTCTTGGCTCTTAGCTTTTTCTTTTTGCTCAACCAGCTTCTTCACCTGTTGAGCATGAATCTTGTTGTCTGTAAGCGTTGGTCTTCAAATTACCCGATTACCAACTTACTCAATTACCAATTTGCCTATTTCTTCGACTTACCAGCAGCGGCTTTCTTGGCTGCCTTCAATGGATCCAGCGTGCTCGATCCGGCAAAACCACGGCGCTCGCGCGGTGGCTTCTTGGACTTCAAGATCACCACATACGCACCCTGGGTCCTGGTACCGCACCTTCCACCAGTAACAAATTGTCATCCGTATCGATGCCGCGAATCTTCAGGTTGCGGACCGTGACCTGGTCCACGCCCATATGTCCGGACATACGCATTCCCGGAAACACGCGCGACGGAAATGACGACGCACCAATCGAGCCCTGCACCTGGAACATGTGCCCGTGGGCTCCGGGGCCGCCGCCAAAGTGATGGCGCTTTACGACGCCGGCAAAGCCGCGTCCCTTGCTCACGCCCACCACATCGACAAATTTCTCGTCGTTAAAAATATCCACCAGAACCTTGGCGCCAACTTTGATCGCATTGCCATTGCTGGCCGCTGCATCCCCTTCGCCTGCAGCTTCGGCCTTGGCTGCTTCCGTGCCGTCCACCATCGCAACTTCGCGCATGAACTTTACCGGCGGCAGATCGTGCTTGTCGAAGTGCCCTTTCATGGCCTTCGTGACGTTCTTGCCTTTTACGAACTCCACCAGACCAATCTGCGCGGCTTCATAACCATCTTTGCTGCTGCGCTTGATCTGCGTGATCACGCATGGACCGGCCTGCAGTACCGTGACCGGATGAACTTCACCCTTGTCATCAAAGATCTGCGTCATGCCGATTTTCTTGCCCAGAATTCCGTTAATCATTTTTTCTCTTTTCCCCATCATTCCTGTGCCGATTACAGCATCGAGGAACTGTAGGTTGTTTTGCTTTTAGCCTTTGGCCCTTAGCTCTTGGCCTTTAGCTAATTCTGCTAGCACAGCCGGTTTGGCTAATTGCCAACGGCTATTTGTGCTCTTTCCCAAATGCCTTGATCTCCACATCCACGCCGGCCGGAAGATCGAGCTTCATCAGTGCGTCCACGGTGTTCTGTGTCGGCTCCAGAATGTCGATCAGCCGTTTGTGCGTGCGGATCTCAAATGCCTCGCGCGACTTCTTGTCCACGTGGGGGGAGCGCAGCACGCAATATTTGTTTTTCACCGTGGGCAATGGAATCGGTCCGGCAATCTGTGCCCCGGTGCGTTTTGCCGTATCCACAATCTCACCCGTGGACTGGTCCAGGATGCGATAGTCGTAGGCCTTCAACCGTATGCGAATTCTCTCTTTACCTATCACTCGTTTTATCCCTCAAAGATCTTTTGCGGTCAGGCCAGTGTCGAAAGATCTACGGTCACTGCCGCTATATATTTTGTTGTGGACCGCAGGCGCCCTCGCCTGCGTCCCGTAAGTTTCTTACTGGATAATCTCTGAAATCGTGCCCGCGCCCACTGTGCGTCCACCTTCGCGGATCGCAAAGCGCAAGCCCTTTTCCATGGCCACCGGCGTAATCAACTCAATCTGCAAGGACACGTTGTCGCCCGGCATCACCATCTCAGTACCCGCCGGCAACTCAGCC
>DASZMF010000674.1:0-3625 GCA_035552035.1 Candidatus Angelobacter sp. | reverse complement strand
GTTCCGCCTTATAGAGAGACGCGGGCTTATGTCTCTAAGATTGTCCGCGACTTCAACGCCAAGAAGCGTGCGCAGATGAAAGCTACAGCCGCTGCTAACAAAACAGCAACTCCCGCTAAGACCGCTACGGCAAAGAAGACGGCTGCTACGCCGGCCAAAGCGTCGAATCGCACGCCAGTGAAAAAGACGAGACCGCAGCAGGCCAGCGTGACCAAGACCGCCAATCCTGTGTAGCTCAATCCTTCATAAGCTCAGGACGCTCTGCCGCCGGTGCTAGAATCCCCGCATGGGAAAACAGAGTGAATCAAAGACTCCAGGACAGTACGTGAAACATATTCTTGCGGCCATGGTGGCCCTCTTTCTTATCTGGTGGCTGCTCCGCGTGTACGTTCACTAGCCAAATCGCCAATCACGCAGCGCAATTTTTGTATGATCTGTAGTCGGCCTAAATAATGAGCAAAAAAAGATTTCTTATCACCACCCTGGTGCTGGTTGTGTTGGGCGCGCTGGTCTATCTGCAGATCAGGACGTGGAAAAAATTCGACTGGGCCCGCTTCTGGGCAGTCACGCACACCACGAACAAGATCTATATTGTGGCCGGGATCGCGCTGATTTATATCGACTATGTTCTGCGCGCGGTGCGGTGGAAGATTCTGCTGCGGCCGGTGTGTGAAGCAAAAACAAAAGACCTGGTTGCGCCCACGATGATCGGCTTTGCTGGACTGTCGTTGCTTGGGAGGCCGGGAGAATTTATACGGCCGTATCTGATTGCGCGCAAAGTGAATCTCACCATGTCATCGCAGCTGGCGGTGTGGACGGTGGAGCGCATCTTTGATACCGGCGCGTTCGCGCTGATTATGGCCGTAAATATTCTGTGGTCAAGAAGCGATCTGAGCCAGCTTCCAGGCTTTGTGAATTCACCCAAACATCACTTTCTTGGGTATGAATTCTCAGCCTTTACCTACTTTGAAGTTTTTGCCATAGCTCTGCTGTGCGGCGTTGCGTTCATTGCGCTGGTGGCGTTTAAGGTGCGGCAGAATCCGGCGGTGGCGGCGAAGTTTTTTGAGCGGATGTTTGGGGCTATCTCGCCTAAAGTGGGTCACGCCGTGGGCAAGCGCGTGCATGCCTTTGGCGAGGGGCTCAACACCGTGAAAGACATGAGCTCTTTCTTTCAGCTCGCTGGACTTTCCATTGTGATCTGGCTGTTTATTGGATTCGCGTACATGGCGGTAACGCATGCGTATTCCATCCAGCGGCTTTCACAGATGACGCTCTCGCGGGTATTCCTGCTCACTGCGGCCAGCGTGGTGGGCGGAGTACTGCAGTTGCCGGTGGTGGGTGGAGGATCGCAATTGGCGACAATTGGCATGCTGCGCGGCGTTTTCAACTTGCCGCCTGAGCTGGCCACCAGCTGCGGGATCATGCTCTGGTTGACGACTTTTATGTCGGTGATTCCAGCAGGGTTGGCGCTGGCGCGCTCAGAGCACGTGTCGCTGACCAAGGTGGAGGAGGAAAGTTTGGTGGAATCGGAGAATCGGGACATCGGGTGATCGGGACATCGGAGGAAAACCCCTGTTACAATAACTAAATAAACCCTTTGGAAAGTTACGGTTAAAGACACGATGAAATGTCCGTTTTGCGGGTTCGAAAATGACAAAGTGGTGGACTCGCGCGAGAGTAAAGAAGGGGAATCCATACGCCGCAGGCGGGAGTGCCTGAAGTGCGAAAAGCGCTTTACCACCTACGAGCGCATTGACGAAATCCCATACATGGTGGTGAAGAAAGACGGCCGCCGGGAGAAGTTTGAGAGGCAAAAAGTCCTGGCTGGATTATTAAGGGCTTGCGAGAAACGGCCGATATCCATGGGGAAGATGGAACAGATCGTGAATGAGGTGGAGCAATGTGTGATCGACTCTCCCGAGCGTGAGCGCACCGCGAGTGAACTGGGCGAGCAGATCATGAATAACCTGAAGCAGATCGATAAAGTGGCTTATATACGGTTTGCGTCGGTGTATCGCGACTTCAAAGACGTGGGTGAGTTCCACTCTGAGCTTGAATCATTGCTCAATACCAATATTAAAGACGATAAGTCAAAGCCGGCGAAGGCCAAGACAAGCGCGAAATAAAGATGAGCGCGAAGTAAGCAGGAGATATGGCACATAAAGTTACGTTGATTCCGGGAGATGGGATTGGGCCAGAGGTTACCAATGCTGCCGTGCGCATTATTGATGCGTCCGGCGTAAAGATTGACTGGGAGCCCTTTTCCGCCGGAGCAGAGGCCTTTGCCAAGTACGGCGAGTACATTCCCAAAGAGCTGACTGAGTCGATTGAGCGGACCGGCCTCGGGCTGAAAGGCCCGGTAACCACGCCGATTGGCGGCGGATTCTCCAGCATTAACGTGGCTTTGCGCAAGCAGTTTGAGCTGTTCGCCAATTTCAGGCCGATCAGAAATCTGCCTTCCCTGCCTACGCGGTATCCCAGCGTGGACCTGGCGATTGTCCGCGAAAATACTGAAGGTTTGTATTCCGGCATTGAGCATGAAGTGGTGCCAGGCGTGGTGGAGTCATTGAAGATTGTTACAGAGAAGGCTTCCACGCGGATCGCCAAGTTTGCCTTTGAATATGCGCGGCGTGAGAAGCGGAAGAAAGTTCACGCCATCCACAAAGCCAACATCATGAAGATGAGCGATGGCCTGTTTCTGCGCTGCAGCCGCGAAGTAGCCAAAGGCTTTCCGGAAATCACCTACGGCGAGCATATTGTGGACAACACATGCATGCAGCTGGTGACGAATCCATACCAATATGACGTGATGGTGATGGAAAATCTCTACGGCGATATTATTTCCGACCTGTGCTCGGCGTTTGTAGGCGGGCTGGGACTGGTGCCGGGAGCGAATATCGGGCTGAAATGCGCCATCTTTGAGGCCGTGCATGGCTCCGCGCCGGACATTGCCGGCAAAGACATAGCTAATCCGACGGCGGTGTTGCAATCGGGCGTGCTGATGTTGCGCCATATGGGCGAAGTGGAAGCTGCGGACCGGGTGCACACGGCGCTGGAAAAGACCTACAAAGAGAAGCTGCACCTCACGCGCGATGTCGGCGGCAACTCCGGGACCAGCGAGTTTGCGGATACGGTGATTGCCAACATGCAGAGCGTGGCTGTGGCTGCGGGGTAAGAGTTTTTGCCGCTGATTTGTGCGGATGAGCACGGATCAGAAAAAAGATGTATCACTCAATGAGCCGTGAAATGACGTTTGTCTATGCCGTAATGGTAGTGGCGGGAATAGGCATAATTGTTCTCGGATGCAGAGCTAAGAACTTTTATTATGGGCCAGGCCCTTATGATCCCCCTGCACCATTATGGCTTGGAAGGTTGTCGTCTATGATCGTAGGCTCTATATTGATCGTCGAAGGCTTACATGCCTTATTTGTTAAGTGAGACAAAACATGGCGATCCCCAAATTGCCATATCTCGAATATCTAATTGGATCACACATCGGATAGTCTAACCATACGCCATTCCGAGGCTGAGCCTGGGCGAGGCCGAGGAACCTGCTCATGCGGAATAAGGGAAATGAATCCAAGAAGTATTCTGGGCCTGAAGAGCGACGGAGTTGATCCCTCAC
>DASZMF010000673.1:0-5430 GCA_035552035.1 Candidatus Angelobacter sp. | reverse complement strand
AGCAGTTACCATTTCAAGGGAGTCGGCGTAGGTTTGCCAGGGATCATCGATCTTGAAGCCGGCACGCTGCATTCAGCTGCGAACCTGCCCGATTGGAGCGGCTATGCCGCGCGTGAAGACCTTGAAGCAAAGCTGGGCACGACAGTGGTGCTTGAGAATGATGCGAACTGTGCTGCGCTGGGTGAGAAATGGTTGGGTGCAGGACGCGATGTCGATGATCTCTGCATGATTACGCTGGGCACTGGTGTAGGCGGCGGTTTTGTCGTGAACGGCAAGCCATGGCATGGTGTTATGGGGATGGCGGGAGAACTTGGACACATGACTGTAATCAGCGAAGGCCGTGCTTGTGGGTGCGGAAATCATGGCTGCCTGGAACAATATGCATCTGCAACTGCGATCCACGGTATGGCGTCTGCGGCAGCGGATGCGGGCCGTTCCGAATGTCTCGCCAGGGAACGAAGCTCTGATCCGAGCCTAAGCGCGCGCGCTGTTCACACTTGCGCGCAGGCGGGAGATACTGCGGCTATAGAAATCTTTAATGCCGCCGGCTCGGCGCTAGGAATTGCGCTGGCAAACCTGATCAATGCTTTCAACCTTCCCATGTACATCATTGGAGGCGGGGTGGCTAAGGCATGGGACCAGTTCTCGCCTGCAATGTTCCAGGAATTACGTGAACGGTCGATTGTTTTTCGCGCTGGGGAACAAGAGAAACGCGGCCATCGCTCCACAGAAGTGAAGCCCGCCTTACTGCAGGATCGTGCCGGATTACTGGGAGCCGCCCGGCTCCCCATGATTATTTGTGGGACGAAATGCCAACATTCCGTGACCGGTGATTGATTCTAAATAATTTCTTTAGCCTTTTCCATTTAGTAGCTAAGTCCCATATTGGGACTGAAAATAGTACGGTGAAAAATATTTTTTAACATTCTCTTGACACAAAGTACACACTTTGTGAAAATCTCGTCCGTGTTTATGAAAACGTTTCAATAAACATGAATAACCTGTTTAGTAAAACCTGCATGCTAAAAAAAGGGCAAAGCCCGGAGCGTGTGGGACTGTACGACCCGCACTCTTGGAGGTCGAATGCTGCGTTCTCAAATTTCAAAAGGAAGTCTCCACTCCTCCTGCTGTCGCATTACAGCAGATGACGGGCGAAATAACTTTCACAGGGCACTCGTTCTTGGTGCCCTTTCATTTTGCTTTTTTTCAATGCTGGTCTTTTTTACGGGCATAGCGCACGCCCAGGAAGTTACTGGCGCCATTGTGGGCACTGTGGTGGACCAGAGCGGTGCTTCACTGAAAAATGCAAAGGTAACCGCAACTGACGTTGAACGTGGAACAACGCTGGTCGCCGTCTCCAATGATTCGGGCGCTTTCAATCTCCCCCGGGTCCCGATTGGCCACTACGTGGTAAAAGCCGAGATCAAGGGTTTCCAGACTGCCGCCAACCCGGTGTTTGAAATTCTCCTGAACCAGACAGTCCGCGTAAGTTTCCAGATGAAGGTTGGCGAAATCTCGCAGACCGTGGAAGTCAATGCGAGCGCGCCGCTCCTGCAAACGGACACCACCCTGCTGGGCAATATTCTTGATGGCAAGGCAGCCACTGAGTTGCCGCTCTCAACCCGCAACATCAACCAGCTCACGCTGATTGCGGCTCCCGGAGTTGTAACGCCCAACCTGTTCGGTTTCCAGGCGGCGCAGAACACCTTCGGAACCGGGCGGCCTTATGTGAACGGCGCGCGCGAACAGGAAAACAATTTCATTCTGGACGGAATGGACAATAATCAGCCCGACAATAACGACGTTGGCTTTGTGCCGGCGCCAGATTCTGTTCAGGAATTCAATTTGATCACCGGAAATGCGCCTGCCGATTTCGGCAACTATCTGGGCGGAGTGATAAACGTTTCACTGAAATCTGGTACCAACAAGTTTCACGGCTCAGGTTATGAATTTGCGCGGCGCGGTGGATGGAATGCTAATAGCTGGACGAACAATGCCAATGGCCTTCCGCGTACAGCACTGCATTGGGATGATTTCGGCGGATCTGTCGGCGGCCCGATCATCCAGAATAAGTTGTTTTTCTTTGCTGATTTCCAGGCGTCTCGTTTTTCCCAGCCAGCCGTTGCAACGCAGTTGCAGACTCTGACCTTGGCGGAACGAACTGGAGACTTCTCCGCGTTATGCACGGCTGGATTCATCGGCGGAGTCTGCAATAACATAGCGCAACAAATCTTTAATCCGGCATCCAGCGCGAACGCAGCCAGCAGAACGCCATTTGCCAATAACCAAATTCCCATTGGCTCGTTCAACTCGGCAGCTCTGGCGATCATCAACTCTCCTCTTTACCCTGGGGCCCAGGTGGCAACGAATGTCCAGAATTTTGACACCAATTCCTACCAGGGTGATTTAAAGCTGGATTATGTGCCATCTGAGAGGGACCACGTGATGGGCCGCTGGTCACAGCAGGCTGTAACCAGCACACAAGCCAATAGCATCGGGCTGCTGGGCGATACTGTCCGTGACTTTCCGCTCAGAAACGTGGTGGTGGACTGGACGCGGAATCTCTCGCCGACGCTGGTCAATGATGCGCGCGCAGGGTTCTCTTATTTTCCAGTAACGGAAGATGTGCAGAACTCAACCGGTCTGAATTTACCCGCCACGTTCGGTATAGCCGGAGTGGCCGTTAACTTCCTGCCGCAACTCACATTTCTTGGACAAGGTGTGCAACCCGGGCAAATTGGCAACGCGGATCTTGGAGAGTCATTCCACGATACTACCTACCAGATAGAGGACTCGCTCACTTGGACGCACGGCAACCATGTGATCCATACCGGCATGCAGGTGCTGCACTACGTGATGAATGATCTGTATCCTGGCAACGCTGGGCTCGCTGGCCAATTCAATTTCAATGGTCAATTTACCGGCAATGGCTCAACCGCGGTTGGTAATTCCAGCGCTGACTTTGTGCTGGGTCTGCCAGAGCAGGTATTGCAGGGCAACGGCGGCGGTGGGAACAAATATCTGCGCAATACACTGTATGGAATTTTTGCGCAGGATAACTGGCGCGCTACCAGAAACCTGACGTTGAATCTTGGACTGCGCTATGAATTAATCACGGCCCGTGACACGAATAACGGGCAGGACGTTAATTTTGACCTGGTGCGTGGCACGCCACAAATTGGCTTCGGCTACAACACTTACACAGGTATTACCAATTTCCAGCCTCGCCTGGGTTTTGCCTGGCAGCCTGATTTCATGAAGAATACGGTCGTCCGTGGCGCTTATGGAATTTCATCTTTCATGGAAGCGAACGGCGTAAACAACCTACCTTATCAGAACCCGCCATTCGTTCAGGCCCACACCGCAAATTTCGCCGGTTTGGGCGAACCAGGTAGCACGCTGGACCAGGGCTTTGCCAATTTTCCGGCTTCAAGCTGTACAGTGGCTACTTTGCAGGCTTTGTCGCCGGCTTGCCTGGCCAACAACACGCTGCACTTAACCAATCCAAATTTGCGGCCTGCCGTGGATCAGCAGTGGAACTTCAGCATCCAGAGACAGTTCGGCAAGAACACGTCTCTGCAAGTTGGATATGTGGGCAACAAGATCGACCATATGTCTGACATCTTTATCTTCAACCAATTGCAGCTCATCTCTCCTGGAGTAACAGCTCCCGGCCCGTTCGCACAGGCTCTAATTAACTGCTGCGGCGGTCCAGCGGGTGCACCTACGATCCGCTTCAATGATTCAAGCGGCATTCAGCGTTACAACGCACTGCAAATCACCGCGATCCAGCGCGCATGGAACGGACTGGAATTTCAGGCGAACTACACATGGTCCAAGTGTCTCTCCAACAGCCTGGGCTACTTTGGCCAGTTTGGTGATGAAGAAACCATCACCGGCGTGAGCCAGACAAACAGCTCGTTCTTCTTCCAGGACAACTACAACGCCAAGGGTGATTACGGACGCTGCATCGCTGACGTTGCCAGTTTGTTCAATGGCTACGTGACGTATGACCTGCCATTTGGAAAAGGCCGTTTGTATGGCAGCAATGCGAGTCCGGTCATGAACGCGATTCTTGGCGGATGGTCATTGGGGTCAGACTTTACTGTGCACTCTGGCTTTGCCATTAATCCAGGGGCCGGATCTGACACTTCACAGACAAACTCGTCAGGAAACGTAAGACCTGATTGCGTATCAGGAGTTTCGCAATCGGGCAGCGGTAATGTGGTGACGATTGGCGGCGTAACGGGAATTCAGTTCCTGAATCCAGCGGCGGTGAGTTTGCCGGCGACTGGCAATTTTGGAAACTGTGCTGCTGGCTCATTCCGCGGACCAACACTGAAGACTGCTGACCTCAACGTCTCTAAACGCTTCCTGGTAACAGAAGGCTCGTCGCTTTTGCTGCGGGCAGAGTTCATCAACCTTACCAACACGCCGCAATTCGGCGCGCCCAATGCAACTCTTGGCAGCGCGTTTGGATTTATCAGCTCGTCAAATCCGGGCCGGCAAATTCAGTTGGCGGTGAAATACAGCTTTTAACCGATCTCCCACTGCTTGTTCGTCAAAAGGCCGGTGTCTTTGAGCCAGGCGCCGGCCGCCCTTAACGGGAAGCAGATGGAAAAGACTTGCCAACTTCTGGCGGGGAAACTTGTCAGAGCGGCGGTGCGGGGCGATTACACCACGGGGTAAAAGCTCCGCATTGAGCCGAATGCATCGCTGGATTTTGTTCTAAAACCCGCGCCGAGCTTAATTCAGGACTGGCTTTCGAAAATCGCTGCCGAGCGCTTGCATTTTGCGTGGCGTAGGGAACACAGCGTTGTGGATAGAAACTCCCTCATCGGAGAAAATTACATGCTGCTCAACCGGATCGATTGGCTCGTGATTATTGGATATCTGCTGATCAACCTGGTGATTGGAGTGTATTACCGCCGGCGCTCCGGCGGAAATACAGAAGAGTTCTTCCTTTCCGGGCGGGATGTTTCGTGGTGGCTTTCCGGCACTTCCATGGTGGCCACAACTTTTGCCGCTGACACTCCCTTGCTGGTCAGCGGATTGGTGGCTACACAGGGGATCGCCGGCAACTGGATATGGTGGAGCATGTGCCTGAGCGGCATGCTCACGGTATTTTTCTTTGCACGCTACTGGCGACGAGCTGAGGTTTTAACAGATGTGGAGCTTGCAGAAATCCGCTATAGCGGAAAGCCGGCTGCATTTCTGCGCGGATTCAAAGCCCTTTATCTTGGTTTGATCATGAATTGCCTCATTCTTGGCTGGGTCACGAACGCCATGGTGAGCATTATTTCTGTTCTTCTTGGTCCGGCGATTGCCCAGGGCCGCGTATTGCAGATGGCTATTGGCAGCCACGAACTTTTTCACTACACGCTCGGAGCGCCGGAACATACGGCTCTTTTCATCTGTGTATTTGCTCTG
>DASZMF010000672.1:0-6047 GCA_035552035.1 Candidatus Angelobacter sp. | reverse complement strand
GAACGTCTCTATTCGCTTTCGCTCACCCAGAACTGAAGTTCTGGGCTGGGCCCGCCTTCCGGCCGCGCCGGGACGCTAGACGCTGATACTGCTAGTGGTTCAGTTTTTCAAACTGTACCACTACCCGTGGTAACATCCTCTGGTGCCCGCTTCCAGGAAATTGCAGCGAGTGGGACGCGCGAAATCGCGGCCTGCTCAAAGCGCTAGCCATCTGGTTGTAATTACCGGCATGTCCGGTTCCGGAAAAGCCTCTGTGCTCAAAGCATTTGAGGACCTGGATTATTACTGCGTCGATAATCTGCCCATTGATCTGATTCCGCGCTTTGCCGACCTGGCCAAGCAATCCGCCGAAATTGAAAAGGCTGCGCTGGTGGCGGACATCCGGGAAGGCGAGCAGTTGAAGCGCCTGCCGAAGATCATTCAATCGCTACGTAAGCAAATTAAGACTACCGTGGTTTTCCTTGAGGCCTCAGATGATGCGCTGTTGCGTCGCTTTAGTGAGACGCGCCGTCCGCATCCGCTGGGAAAAGATTCCACGGTAAAGATTGCGCTCAAGAAAGAGCGCAAGATGATCCAGCCGATCCGCGCCATGGCAGATATGGTGGTGGACAGTTCTAAATTTAACGTGCACGAGTTGCGGTCACACATCACCAGCAAATTTACCTCTGGAAGCACTGATAAAGATTTAATGGTTTCCATTGTCAGCTTTGGCTATAAGGCCGGCGTGCCCAATGACGCTGACCTGCTCTTTGATGTCCGGTTTTTGCCGAATCCACACTTTATTCCGGCCTTCCGTCCGCTTACGGGGCGGCATCCGCAGGTGGCCAAGTACATCCGCTCATTTCCGCAGACGCAGGAATTTATTGACCGCATCTCCGCGCTGCTGGTGTATTTGATTCCGCACTATGTGCGCGAAGGCAAGAGCTACCTGACGATTGGTTTTGGCTGCACCGGCGGACAGCACCGCTCTGTGCTGATTGGTGAAGAGGTAAAGAAGCTGCTGGGAAAATCCGGGTATCGGGTAAAGGTGATACACCGCGATGCGCCCAAATGATTAACAATTTTTTACTTACAATCAGTTGTCCCCGATTCAGCCACACTCCTTTAGAATGAGAGCAATGCTTTCTGCGCCCATGGGTGACCTATGCGACAACTGACACGGTTGTTGGCATTTCTCCGTCCGTACATGCCGCAGTTTGTTGGCGCGGTTTTGCTCATGGCCGTGGTGGGAGCCATGGAAAGCTTTCGCATTCTGCTGATGGGCCCAATCATTGACAGGGTGCTGAACCCCAAAACTCCAGGACGATCCCTTACGCTGTTTAATATTCCGGGAAGCCAGCATGTGGTTTATCTGCAGGATTTTGTTCCCCAGCATTTCTCCAATCCTCTGAACGCGGTTGCGTTTGCCCTGGTGGCGACTGCCATCATCAAAGGGATTTGCGACTACATTGGCACTTATCTGGTAAACTTCGCTGGCTTTGGCTTGATCACGGATTTGCGCAATCGTTTGTATGACACGATTCTGCGGCGGTCTATCTCATTCTTTTCCCGGCACTCCACGGGCACACTGGTTTCTACCGTGGTGAATGACGTGGAAAAAGTGCAGGTTACGCTCACCATTGCGCTGGCGGAATTTTTGCAGCAGCTGTTTACGCTGGTTTTCCTGGTGGCTGTGGTGATTGTGCTGGGGCACAAGCTGGCGATTGTGCTGCTGATCTTTGTCCCGTTTGTGATTTACTCGGCAGGCAAAATTGGCCGCCGCGTGCGCAGCACTACGCGCAAAGGGCAGGACAAGCTGGCTGACATCCAGAATATTCTGCATGAAAGCA
Organism: Candidatus Angelobacter sp.; assembly: GCA_035552035.1. Taxonomy (GTDB): domain Bacteria; phylum Acidobacteriota; class Terriglobia; order Terriglobales; family Acidobacteriaceae; genus Angelobacter. The sequence goes on along the minus strand of DASZMF010000672.1, from coordinate 4,218 downwards.
TTGCCGGCAACCGGATTGTAAAAGCCTTTGGCATGGAGAAATGGGAAAGCACGCGCTTCCGCGGAGCGGCCAAAAAACTTTTTCGCGCGAACCTGAAATCTGTGGCGACGCAGGCCGTAAGCTCTCCGCTGATGGATGTCATCGGCGCACTGGCTATTGCATTGCTCCTGTGGCTGGGGCGCACGCAGATCAACCAGGGCGCGATGACGCCGGGCATCTTCATTGCTTTTATCATCGCGGTTTTCCGGCTGTATGATCCGGTCCGCAAGATGGCGTTTTTCAATAACAGCTTTCAGCAGGCGCTGGGCGCGTCGCAGGAAATCTTTCACCTGATTGATGAAGATGACGACATCAAAGAAAAGCCTGGAGCCATTGCGCTGCCGGCTTTCCGCGACCGCGTGCGCTTTGAGAACGTAACTTTTTCTTATACCGGCAAAGACGGTTGTGAGCCGGAGATCCTGCGCAACATCAACCTGGAAACACGCGCTGGAGAAGTGGTTGCGATTGTGGGCTCAAGCGGCGCGGGCAAAAGCACGCTGGTGCATCTGATCCCCAGATTTTTTGATGTGACCTCTGGCACGATTAAGCTCGATGGTCATGATATCCGCGATGTGACGCTGGCTTCTCTGCGGGCGCAGATTGGCATTGTGACGCAGGAAACGATTCTCTTTAACGATACTGTCCGCAACAACATTGCTTATGGACAGCCGCATGTGACCGAAGAAGCGGTGACGGAAGCCGCACGGGCGGCGCTGGCGCATGATTTTATTTTGCGACTGCCGGAAGGTTATAACACGATTATCGGCGAGAAAGGTCTGCGGCTTTCTGGCGGCGAGCGCCAGCGCATTGCTATTGCACGCGCGCTGCTGAAGAATGCTCCCATCCTGATTCTGGATGAAGCTACTTCCGCGCTGGATACGGAATCTGAGTCGCTGGTGCAGTCGGCGCTGCAGAACCTGATTACCGGCCGCACGGTCTTTGTGATTGCGCACCGGCTCACGACGGTGCGGCATGCGGACCGAATTGTGGTACTGGAAGGCGGCCATATTACTGACTCTGGCACACATGAAGACCTGCTGACCCGCCTGGGAACTTACCGCAAATTATATGAATTGCAGTTTATGGAATTAGACCCCAAAATGGGTGACGACGCTGGCGTTGCGGCCCGCGTTTCGCAGATTAAAAATTAGGCCAAAATTCAAGATCAGCTTTTAAGATCAGCTAAAGGTCCCAAGAACTAACCATGTCCATCCGTTCCATGACTGGATTCGCGCAGGTGAAGTCCCATGCAGGTGAAGGGACATCGTTCACTCTTTCATTGAAGTCTGTCAATCATCGCTTTCTCGATCCGCAGCTGCGCCTGCCTATGGAACTGGACGAACTGGAGATGAAGATACGCCGCACGTTGAAAGAGCGGCTGGCACGCGGACATGTGGAAGTTACGCTGAGCGTGGACAGGCGCGGCGGCGAAGGCTACGAGTTCAATCGTGAGATGGTTGGCGGCTACGTTGAGGCTTTCCGTAAGGCAGCGCGTGAGTTCGGCACCAACAGCGAGCCTGACCTGAATAATGTTTTTCGCATGCCCGGCGCGCTCGGCGCCGTGACACCCCTCGACGGCAATTTTGAGGCTTCGGTTCTGACTGCGCTGGATCAGGCTATCCAAAAACTGAACGTGATGCGGGAGCAGGAAGGGCGCGGCATGGAGGCTGAGTTGCGCCGCCGCCTGACCGCGCTGGAGCAAGCTACGAACGAGGTAGAAAAGCTGCGGGCGGGCGTGTCGCGGGCTTACATGGAGAAAGTAAGAGCGCGCATGCAGGAGCTGCTGGAAAATGTGGACCAGGACCGCATTCTGCAGGAAGCTGCGATCCTGGCCGAACGCAGCGACATACAGGAAGAGCTGGCGCGCCTGCACACGCACATTGAACACTTCCGCAAACTGCTGGACCAGGCGGGCGAGGTAGGCAAGAAGCTCGATTTTCTTTTGCAGGAATTGAATCGCGAAGCCAATACGCTGCTTTCCAAAACTTCCGGCGTGGCGGGTGAGGGGCTGCGCATTACCGAGTTGGGCCTGCAGATGAAATCTGAAATTGAGAAATGTCGCGAGCAGGTACAGAACCTGGAATGAGCGGCATACTTTATATAATTTCTGCCCCCTCTGGCTCCGGCAAAACTACGCTGGTAAATGAACTGCGCCAGTATGTGCCCAGCCTGGAGTTTTCAGTTTCCTTTACCACGCGCTCTCCGCGCGGCAGCGAACAGGATGGGCGCGAATACCATTTCATTACGCATGAAGAATTTGAGAAGCGGATCAGCCGTGATGAATTCCTGGAGTATGCTCTGGTCTTTGGCAATTATTACGGCACCACCAGGTCTGTGCTGGAACAGGCACGGCAGGGCGGCAATGATGTGCTGCTGGATATCGACGTGCAAGGCGAGCGGCAGGTGAAGCAGAAAATGCCGGATGCGGTGAGCATCTTTGTGCTGCCGCCGAGCCGGACTGAGCTGGAGTCGCGCTTGCGGAAGCGCAGCCTGAGTGAGAACGTGCATGCCGAAGATGTGATCCGTCGCAGGCTGGATACGGCGCGACGCGAGATTGAGAATTATCCGAATTATGACTACATTTTGATCAATGACCGGCTGGAGCAGTCGGTGGATCGCTTGCAGGCGATTGTGCTGGGCGAGCGCATTAGGCGTTCGGGGATTGCGCCATCCGGGGATGAGAAGCGTTATCTGGAGACAGCGAAGAAATGCCTGAAATCACAGATGGAAGATGAGATCAAGGTGATTTTGAATTCGTTTGACGAGTCGTCTTCGGTGGCAGCAGAGGCCCGGAAATAAAGCATAGATTGACTTTATGTTTGAGAATCTTCGCAACCAGATTAATCTGACCGCACTGCTGATTATTCTTGGCGGCTTATTGATTTTTGGCACAGCGGGCTTATGGTATGTCCGCAAGACCACAGGCAGGCCAATTCGTGAGATGCTGGCACTTCTCGGCGGGGCTCTGGCATTGATTATTTTGATGGGGATTTCATTTGCCCTCCTGCATGGATGGATGGAATCGCCAGATCTGAATGCACGCCGAAATGTAAACTTTCTCATGCGTTGGGGAATGCTGCCTGTAGCGTGGGTGGTCTGGTGGATTTTTAACAGACTTTCAAAGTCCAGACGCGAAGCTCGTCCGCGTCAGGAAACTCCTAATGACCATGAACCTATCACGTAACTTGGGCCCGAACGCTAACCGGACTACAATCTAGGTATGAAGGTCGCACTGGGCGTTACCGGTGGAATTGCTGCTTATAAGGCGGCTGAGCTGGTGCGTCTGTTGCAGGACAAGGGCGTGCGCGTGCAGGTGGTGATGACACGCGCTGCACAGGAGTTTGTGCGTCCGCTGACCTTTGCTGCGCTGAGCGGCGAGAAGGTCATTACCGATTTGTTTGGCGCAGGCGTATCAGAGCCCAACATTGATTCCGCGGTGGAGCATATTGCGGTGGCACAGTCGATTGATGCGCTGGTGGTTGCACCTGCGACGGCTGACGTGATTGCCAAATTTGCGCATGGCGAAGCCAATGATTTTCTGACCACACTTTTTCTGGCTACTACTGCGCCGGTGGTGATTGCTCCGGCGATGAATGTAAATATGTGGGAGAACGCGGCGACGCAGGCCAACCTACAAACGCTGAAAACGCGCGGCGTAAATATTGTGGAGCCGGACAGTGGATATCTGGCTTGCGGGATGATTGGCGCGGGCCGGTTGGCGACGAATGAAACGATTGTGAAAGCGGTGTTGCAAGCTCTACAAGCCGAGCAAGATTTGGCGGGCGAAACGGTTTTGATTACCGCTGGGCCTACGCGGGAGCCGATTGATCCGGTGCGGTATATTGGAAACAGGTCGAGTGGAAAGATGGGCTATGCGCTGGCGGAAGCAGCGTTGCGTCGCGGAGCCAAGGTGATTCTGGTTTCTGGGCCTACCGCGTTGAAACCACCTGCGTCGGCAGAAGTTGTGCAGATACAGACGGCGCAGCAGATGCGTGACGCTGTGCTGGTGCACTTTGACAGTGCAACTATTGTGATCAAGGCTGCGGCTGTGGCTGATTTTACGGTGCGATCCGCGCCTGAGGAAAAGATCAAACGCAAAGGGCCGCTGACGCTGGAACTGGAGCCGACGGTGGATATTCTGGCGGAGATTGGCGCGAAAAAGGGCAGCCGCCTGGTGAT
>DASZMF010000671.1:0-1899 GCA_035552035.1 Candidatus Angelobacter sp. | reverse complement strand
GGTAAATGAAAAACCCAGAATCAACCTTGTCAGGTAAGTTCTGGGTTTTGAAATTACTCAATTGCCAACTTACTCAATTACCAAATTCCTAGGCTCGCTTCTCCGGAACCATCACCGGCTCTTGCGGATCAAGTGGTTTGCCGGCATTGGCGGGAATCTGCACCAGCAGCGCTTCTTTGCGATACACAAGATTGCTGGCGTTGAACGTGGCCAGCTTAAAGCCGTGGCCGTGCGTAATGGCGTCAGTGGGGCAGGCTTCAACGCAATATCCGCAGAAGATGCAGCGGTTATAGTCAATGTTATAGACCTTGGCATAACGCTCCGCGCCGCTGATGCGGTTCTCTTCAGTGTTCTCCGCCGCCTCAATATAAATGCAGTTGGAAGGGCAGGCCGCCGCACACAGGAAACAGGCTACGCATTTCTCCAGGCCATTTTCATCGCGCTGCAACTCGTGCAGTCCGCGGAAACGTTCCTGGAAAACCGCGCCCTCATTGGGCAGTTTCTTGTTGGGATAGTCCTCCACCGTGGTGGGAGCAAACATCTCCCGGAAAGTGACGGACATTCCTTTGGCGATGCCGAAAATATCTCTGAAAACCGACATGCCAACAGTATAAAGGTGAAGCGCGAAATTGGGAACTATGAGTGCTTTACTTGCTCTCCGCTCCCAGCACTTCGCCCACATATTGCTTCCACACTACTGCTTGCGTGAGTGTCTGGTGGCCGCGGGTTTTGTCACTGGCTGGGATGAGGACGAAGCGTCCATTCTTTACTTTGGGGACTTCGCGCTCCATTACGCCGATCTCGGGCGGGTTCAGTTCGTCGTCAGCAAAGTTGACGGCCAGCAGTTTAGCTTTGATCTGGCCTAACTGCGGCGCGGGATTGTAATCAAAGGACGACTCGAACCAATAGAGGAAATCGTTGGCGTCGACCTTGGTGAAGTTGGCCACGTAGCTGTCATACAGTTCATTGGCTTTGGCGCGCGTGGGCGCTTGCTCCTGCAGGCGGACAGGACTATCGATCATGAAATTGAAGACCGGCAAAAAGTGTTCAAAGTGCGTGGGCTCTTTCTGGTATTCGCCGTTGTTCCAGTCAGGATCGGTACGGATGGCTTCAATCACCAGCCGGCGCCAGAGCATGTTGCGTCCGCTGACTTCCATGGGCTGGCTGGCGATGGGCATGAGCGCGTCCATGGCGTCAGGATATTTTTCTCCCCAGATCCATGACTGCATGCCGCCCATGGAGGTGCCGAGAACCAGCTTCAACCGTTTGATGCCCAGGCCTTCCGTGACCAGGCGATACTGCCCTTCGACTCCGTCAACGTAGCCATAATGTGGAAACTTGGCGTGCATGCCGTCAGAGGGCTTGGTGGAGCCGCCGCGGCCGATGCCGTCTGGCATGATCAGATAATATTTGCTGGCGTCGAGCGGCTGGCCGGGGCCAAAGAGCTGTCCGCCGAGCGAGGGCGAGAGGAAGTTTTTGCCAGTTCCGGTGGTTCCGTGAAGCAGGAGAATGGCATTGTCGATTTCGCCTTGAGCATTCTTGTGCGGCGTGCCTACCGTGGTGTAATGCAGCTTGAGTTCAGGCAGAACTTCACCGCTCTGGAACTTGAAATTCTTTATGGTGAAATCAGCTTCCTTCTGGTTGGGATAGCTCGCCGGAGCAGCCTGCGCCTGGAGCAATGCGCTCATCGACAACACGGAGATGCAGAGTACCGCCAAAGACAAAATCTTCCTGCTCATACGCAATCAAGCTCCTTGTTTTTATCCTACATCTTTTGAATACGAACACACGGCTGGACTCACGGATACATTTGCCAATTGGTTTCAAATGCCGGACCAAGAATCTGGTTCAGGTGATGCTTTAAGTGTGCAACATAATCCGAGGCAATCCAAAGCAATG
>DASZMF010000670.1:0-1559 GCA_035552035.1 Candidatus Angelobacter sp. | reverse complement strand
GCTGTTGAACTTGCATTGCACGTCTCTGCTGTTGCGGTGCACGCTGTTGAACCTGCATTGCGCGCCGTTGTTGCGGTGCACGCTGCTGAACCTGCATTGCGCGCCGTTGTTGCGGTGCACGCTGCTGAACTTGCATTGCGCGTCGCTGCTGCGTACGTTGAACCTGGCCCCTTTGCATCTGGGCCCGCTGCTGCGCCTGTCTGCGCGGTTGCTGAACTCTTACATTATTGGCTGTTCTTGCAGAGCGTGCCCTGGCGGCGTTTTGAGTTCGGGCAGTCCGTGCTGCTCTTGCAGTCTGGGCATTCCGCGTTGCCCTCGCAGTCCGTGCTGCCCTTGCAGTCTGGATATTCCGTGTTGCCCTCGCGGTCCGTGCACTTCTTGCAGTCTGTATATTCCGTGTTGCCCTCGCGGTCCGTGCACTTCTTGCAGCCTGTGTATTCCGCGTTGCCCTCGCGGTCCGCGCAGTTCTTGCAGCCTGTGTATTCCGCGTTGCCCTCGCGGTCCGCGCAGTACGTGCTGCTCTTGCATTCTGTGCAGTTCGTGCGGCCCTTGCTGTTTGTACAGCCCTGGCGGCATTTCCGGCACGCGCCGTCCGTGCGCCACGTACAGTCCCGCCGGCATTTCTATTCCTTGCCATCCGGGCGGCGTTGTTGGCACGAACATTATTTTTTACCGCCGGGAGCCTTCTCACTGCCGCGTTGGCCCGGGCCAGGTTTGTTGCGCGGCCCCTTGCATTAAATGCATGTCCGTTAACCTTGCTCATTGCCGCCGCAGCCGGTCTTCCATGGTTTACAGATGCAAACTGACTTCTGTTCCTGCTAGCAAAGCGCTGGTGCGCAACCTGGCTGGCAGTAGGAGGGTCATGATGCGCCCTCATCGCCGCCAGTTCCTGAGTACGCGGCCTGGCGCTTACACCACCGGGCCCGTTAAAGCTTGTGCGGCCGCTGGTATAAGTATTACGTCTAAACGAAGGGTCGCTATACGTATTATGTATAAAAGTACGGTTTACATTTACCACTGCGGTATTATAAACAAACGTTCTTCCTTCCCATCTTCCACAGCCAAAACCATAGCCGTAATAGCCATAGCCATAATTAATACCGCCATAAAACCCTACTTCGGGCCCCCAATAACCGGCGTAAAATCCGTATGCGCCGTCTTCAAAACCCCAATATGGAGGCGTCCATAAGTAACCTATCTCAGGTGGCGCCACCCAAACGCCGGGCACCCAATAATAACCATAATCCGGGTCCCAGGCCCAATAACCCGGTTCCCATAAATACCCCTCAACAGGGCAGGCCGGTTGTACATAGACAGGCAATGGCGGAGGGGCTATCCCAACGGATACGCCTACACTAACCTGCGCGTATGTCTTTGGCACAGCAATAGCCATTACCAATGCCAGAACTAATATTTTTGCTATTTTTTTCATTGCAGATTTATTTTGATCTAAAATAATAAGACAATCAGAAACGAAAAATGTTTAATTAAAGAGTAAACATTTAGAATTTTTTACCTGTGTTTTTAACGTTCTTGCGGTTGCGCATAACTCCAGCGGT
>DASZMF010000669.1:0-2825 GCA_035552035.1 Candidatus Angelobacter sp. | reverse complement strand
GACCTGCCTGGAGCAGCGGAGCAGCCACATGGTGCTGGCGTGCCGCAGTCTGGCCAGGGCGGAAATCGCTCTGGTCGTCAACATTCACGCCATAGGCAATCGACTGGAAGCCCCGCTTTTCCGCGAATTGCTGCATGACCTGAAACAGCTCGTCTTTACAGTGGAAGCAGCGCTGGCGGTCGTTACGGATATATTCCGGACGGTCCATCTCCGAGGTCTGTATGACTTCAATCGGAATGCCATGTTCGTCGGCAAAAGTCAGCGCGTCTTTTAGCTGCGTACGCGCCAGGCTGGGAGAATCCGCGATCACCGCGAGCATGTCCTGCCCTAAAACCTGATGCGCCGCCCAAGCCAGATAAGCCGAGTCAACGCCGCCAGAGTAAGCTACCAGCGTGCGTCCCAGGGCACGGAGAGATTCATTCAGGCGAAGTTGTTTGGCGGCGAGATCCATAGATAAGATTCTAAATGACTGGACAGTTTCTTTCTGAAATCTCGAGTTTGGTTTTTTCTGCAATCCCGAAGCGGAGCGAGGGATCGCTATCGTGATTGATGATCTGATGGATCAAGGAAATCTAAGCCTGAGGTGTGACTCGAATATTTGATTCGTGTTCATTCGCGTCAATTCGCGGCCCAAAGGGCTTTCTGGCTAATAGGGATCCCTCGCTATGCTTCGGGATTACAGAAAAAGCCAAGGTCTACAGAAGTTAGCTGTTAGAAAATACGCTCCTGCCGTTTCATGTTTCCAAACGATCCAATATTCGCCAGCGTGAACGCGAACCTGTACTGGTTTTCATTGCGTACCGATCCCAGCGAGAAACGCCGATACTCAAGGCTTATGCCGCAGCAATCCCAATTGTGCGCGGCCTGCACTGCGCCGTATTGCAGCAGGTTGAATTCGCGGTCAAAACCCATGTTGGCCGCGGCGCTCCATCCTCGTTTGGTGGGACTGCCATAACCCAGCTGGGCGCGGAACTGATCAAACAGCGGCGGGACGCAGGCCGGCTGGTTGAACACATGAGGAACGCAAGTGGGCAGAATGGCCGTTGGATTATTCGGGTCAGCCACAATCTCACCAGGAACCTGCAAATAGGCATGGCTGGCACCGACAAAGATGTCACCAAAATGGTAGCCCGCGTAGAACGTGCTGGAATTAATGCGGCCCTTCTTGCTGTCATAGTCCAGCTGCCATTCCACGTCGCTGTTGCTGCTGGTGCGAACGCGCAGCCGAGACACCACAGGAGAAAACCGTCGAGGGTCCGTCAGGAAAGCGATTCCGGAAAAATCGGCCGTGGTGCTGAGCACGTTGCGTGTGCCGTTGTTGAGAATGGCCCCGCCAAACGTGGGATCGGCAAAATACTTCATCTTGACTTCCCAGGTCACAAACTCGTCAGCGCCCGCAGGCGTGCAGGCTGTTTTAAGCGGCGCAGCCAGCGCGCTGGCGATTGCCGTTTTACTTGCGGTTTCCTGGTTACAGTCCGGTCGGTCGCGTTTCAGATATAGGTGCTGTAAAAGTCCGAATTCAGCTTCATTGGTGTTGCTGAGAATGTCTCGATAATCAAAGCGAATGACGGAGCCAAATTTTTCCACGCCATTGGTGTAGCGATAAATCACGCTTGGCTCAATGGTGTGCTTGATTTTTCTGCCAGCAATTGTGCCGTCAAAAACCTTGCTGAGCGTGGGCGGACGCAGTTCAACGGTGGTGGCAATCGTCCGGCGATTGAAGGTATTGTGCGTCGGGTCAAAGGTGGTGCCCACTGTAACCTGCTGCTGCGAATAAATCGTATTGCGCAGCTCGACCTCCGGACGGAACGTCCAGCCTTTGACGAATAGCGGAAGACTGAAATCCGGGTCCACATCAAACCGGCCCACCACTCCGGGTGTAACAAACCCAGGCTGGCTGCGGCGCAAGCCTTCAGCGGCAAGATCGTATGACCAGTAAACGGGCGACCCAAAAATCTTTCGGTCCACGCCGGAGGTTTCAAAGCCCGGCGTGTGGAGAATGGTAATTACGTCATCGTTGTCAGTGCTGCTCTGGAAATTCTGGTAGCGCGCAAGATAAGTGTTGAAGGAAAATCCGTCAAGGTTCTTGGTAAGGAACGCCGCCGATTTCACTTCAGAATCCACGGCCTGGGAAAAATTTTCAGTGAACGCCAGCCGGAAGACAAATGAACTCAGATAGTCAATGGAAGCCACGCCGCGCACGCCATCGGCAAAAGTCTTTTCCGCGTTCAGCTTCACGTCTTCACCGCCCTGCTTGGTGGTGGCGGAAATAGTTTGTCCGGCGGAATTGACTGAGGTGGTGGTGATGCCGCGATCGAGCACGCCAAAATAATTCAGGTTAAGAAAGGCCGTGTCGCTGGGGCGATAGCGGAAGTTTTCCTGGAGCGTCCATCCGCGTTTGGAGAGAAATTCTCCGCCCAGCGTGGCGTCCATGCTGCGGTTGATGGCCCAATAGAGCGAGTCGCCAATCACCGTGCCCTTAGTGCTGGACGTGCCAAAATTTGGGATCAAAAAGCCGGTCTGCCGTCCCAGACGTTCGACTGGCGGCGAAGCATACGGAAGATAAAAGATCGGAATGCCTTTCAGGCGGAAAGTGGTGTTGTAAATATGCGCTGAAACGCCCACCTTCAAAATGATTTTTATGGCATTGAAGGTCCACTTGGGGCGCGGCAGCTCGCAGGAAGTAACCGAGCCGTGGTAGAGAATGTAAGTCTCTGAATCGATCTGCTCTACCATCTTGCCGGTAAACGTAATAGGGCTGGAGGACGTAAGCGTTACGTTTCTGCCTTTGAAGCGCGCGCCAGTACCTCCGCGCACGTTATAAA
>DASZMF010000668.1:0-2526 GCA_035552035.1 Candidatus Angelobacter sp. | reverse complement strand
GCCGTTGCTCACCGGTTTCTCCTGGCCGCGCAGTCCGCAGAACTCTTCATAATCAATGAGTTTAGTCACAGTCGGGTTGGTTCCGCAAACCACGCACTCAGGATTTTTACGCAGCTTGAGTTCACGGAATTTCATGCCCAGCGCATCCACCAGCAAGAGCCTGCCGATGAGCGGATTGCCGGTGCCCATAATCAGCTTAATGGTCTCCGTAGCCTGAATCAGACCGACCAGTCCGGGAAGAATTCCCAGCACTCCACCCTCTGCGCAGGAAGGCACCAGCCCCGGCGGCGGCGGCTCAGGATACAGGCAGCGATAGCACGGGCCATCCTTTGCCGCAAAGACACTGGCCTGCCCTTCAAAGCGGAAAATGGATCCATACACATTGGGCTTGCCGGTCATCACACAGGCGTCATTCACCAGGAAGCGCGTAGGGAAATTGTCCGTGCCATCCACAATGATGTCGAAGTCGGCAAAGATCTGCAGCGCATTCTCGCTGGTAAGCTTGGTGTTAAAAGTTTTGACGTTGACAAACGGATTGATGGCAGCAATCTTCTCTTTTGCCGACTCCAGCTTGGGTCGCCCAACATCGCTGGTGAAGTGGATCACCTGCCGCTGCAGGTTGGTGAAATCCACCACGTCAAAGTCAACCAGCCCAATTGTCCCTACGCCGGCGGCGGAAAGATACAGAGCCAGCGGCGAACCCAGGCCTCCGGTGCCGATGCAAAGCACGCGCGCAGCTTTCAGCTTCTGCTGTCCCTCCATGCCCACTTCCGGCATGATCAGGTGCCGGGAATAGCGTAGGACTTCTTCGTTATTCAGCGTGGGTAGCTCGTGTGGGGCAATGGTTGTGGCCATGGGAACAATCCTTCCTTCAATAGCAAAGTATTTAGTAATAGATCAAAATGGCTTGCGTTGGGTGCGGAGAATTTTCATCCGCCACGAAACAAACTCGCAAAGACGGGAGTTAGCGGCCGGAGGCCCGCATGGAACATCGGGCCATTTTAGGCATGGACCCTTGCGGCAATGAAGCGGGTGAAATCACAAATCCATTATATCTCACGCGAACGAACGATCCGCGCGCCAGAGCTGAATAGCAGCTACGTGGCATACACCAGCGAGCGCTGGTCCGTCACAATCTCAATATTTTCCGGATGAAAGCTCTTCCTGTCCTCTGACCCAATCAATACATAAGACGCAGTCGCCGTGGGCGTTCCATTCTCCACGCTGGTAATCACGTAGGAGCAATCAAACCAGTGGGCTTCGGCCAGATCAGTGGAAGAGTATTGCGGCGAATGGTCCGGATGCGAATGGTAGAAACCCAAAATATTTTCACCGCGGTTGCGGGCCAGCTTCTGCGCGGCCACCACCTGCTCAGGATTGATGCTGTAACGGTCCGCCGGAGAATCCACGCGCATGTTTTCACAGGTCAGGGTCATGGAGACAGAGCGGTGTCCGTCCACCATATTGCCAAGCAGAATGCCACAGCACTCGTGCGGGTAGCTGCGCTTGGCTTCCCAACGGATCAGGTCGTAGTCAGCCTTGCTGATAATCAACATCGCGGAAACATCTCCTGGGAAGTGGCGGCTTCACCAGTTAAATCCGGCAGTCAAATCAACTAAAACAGCTTCAAAAGCAGTGCATACGAGAGGGGTCATCTTAGACGATCCAGAATGGAATTGCATCATTTCTGCACCTTTTTTAACCAAATTTTGTCAGTTTGCACCAAGGACAGGGCAAACTCGCACAGTGAATGTCCAAAACAGAACTACATTTCTTTAGATTCCGCTGCCCACCTCTCGCTTTACTCAAACTTTTCTTGTTGACACCCGACAGGAGTCTTCGTCTATCCTATTGTCGACATCCGAGGGGAAGCCAAATGGGAAACCAGATTGATCTCTTGCAAGGAACTCTGGATCTTCTGATCCTCAAAACGCTGGCGCTGGATCCGATGCACGGCTGGGGTATCGCCCAGCGCATCCAGCAGATTTCCAAAGACGTGCTGCAGGTGGGCCAGGGATCACTTTATCCGGCGCTGCATCGGCTGGAGCAGCGCGGCTGGATCGGCGCCGAGTGGAGCACCTCTGACAATAACCGCCGGGCCAAGTTTTATTCCCTCACCCGCACCGGCAAAAACCAACTGGAAAAAGAATTAGGCGAATGGGAGCGGCTTTCCGCGGCCATCGCGCTGGTATTGCAGCAAAGCTAACTGGTATTGCAGCTAAAAAGGAGCGGGCCATGCTCAGCAAATTACGCGGACTCTTCCGCGGACAGAGCCAGGAAAATGACGCAAACGACGAACTGCGTTTCCACTTGGAAAAAGAAGTAGAGCAAAACATTGCCAAAGGAATGCCGGCGGAAGAAGCCCGACGGCAGGCGTTGATCGCCTTCGGTGGCGTGCAGCAGACCAGGGAAACGTTGCGTGAAGTCCATCGCGGGCGGCTGCTGGAATCTCTGCTGCAAGACGCGCGTTTCGGCTGGCGCATGCTGCGGAAGTCTCCAGCGTTCACGATTATCGCTGTGCTCACG
>DASZMF010000667.1:0-4223 GCA_035552035.1 Candidatus Angelobacter sp. | reverse complement strand
TATGGTAAACCGCAAACTTTAATGACGACGATCCGCCATTCAAACATAGGATGGCCGGCTCCATCTTATCTGGCTCCGCTGCCCACACGCATCTTAGCTGTGGCTCCAGCGCCAGTTTTCAACTTCCGGCATGTCTTTGCCGTATGCGGCCACATATTCTTTGTGCTTGGCCAATTCGCCTTGAAAGATCGCAACCGCGTCGTCAGCCTTCAGGCCGGGTATCCGGTGAATCGTATCAATCGCCAGTTGAAAGCGGTCCATGTTATTCCGCACCACCATATCAAATGGAGTGGTGGTGGTTCCCTCTTCTTTATACCCGCGGACATGCATATTGTCGTGGTTCTTGCGGCGGTAGCAAAGCCGGTGAATGATCCACGGATAGCCATGGTAGGCAAAGGTCACCGGCTTATTCGTGGTAAAGAGCGCGTCAAATTTTTCGTCAGTCAAACTGTGCGGATGCTCCCCCGCCACCTGCAGGGTCATCAGGTCCACCACATTCACCACCCTGAGTTTCAGGCTCGGCACATATTTCCGCAGTAGCGAAACGGCCGCCAGTATCTCCAGTGTCGGCACATCACCAGCGCAGGCCATCACGGCATCGGGTTCGCCGCCTTCATCATTGCTCGCCCATTTCCACACGCCGATCCCTGCAGCACAGTGCTTCTCCGCGGACTCCATATCCAGCCACTGCAACTCCGGCTGCTTGCCCGCAACAATAATGTTCACGTAGTTCTTGCTGCGCATGCAGTGGTCAGCCACAGAGAGCAGCGTGTTGGCGTCTGGTGGAAAATACGCGCGCACCAGCTCCGGTTTTTTGTTCACTGCGTTATCCAGAAAGCCCGGGTCCTGATGGCTAAAGCCATTGTGGTCCTGTCGCCATACGTGCGAGGTCAGCAGATAGTTGAGTGACGCAATCGGTTTGCGCCACGGAATATGGCGCACCGCCTCCAGCCACTTGGCATGCTGGTTATACATTGAGGTCACAATGTGTATGAACGCCTCATAGCATGAGAAAAATCCATGCCGCCCGGTGAGCAGATAGCCTTCCAGCCAGCCCTGGCACATATGCTCGCTCAGAATTTCCATTACCCGGCCATTTCGTCCCACGTGATCGTCATTCGGCAGGATTTCGGCTTCAGAAGTGCGGTCTGTCACTTCAAAAAGCGCGCTCAGCCGATTCGAATCCGTTTCGTCCGGCCCCATAACACGGAAATTGGCACTCTCCAGATTCAACTTCATTACATCTCGCAGAAACCGGCCCAGCACGCGCGTTGATTCGTCAAAAGCCCCGCCCGGCTGCGCGACTTTTACCGCATACTGCCGGAAATCCGGCATCTTCAGCTCTTTCAGCAGCAGTCCGCCATTCGCATGCGGATTCGCGCCCATCCGGCGATTCCCTTTCGGCGCCAGCGCGGCCAGTTCTGGTAAAAACTTGCCATTCTTGTCGAACAGCTCTTCTGTCTTGTAGCTGCGCATCCAGTCTTCAAGAATCTTGAGATGTCCCGGCTTGCTCAGGTCCGTTACCGGCACCTGATGCGCCCTGAAAGTCCCTTCAATCTGCAGGCCGTCAACAAACTTTGGCCCCGTCCACCCTTTAGGACTACGCAGCACAATCATGGGCCATGTCGGACGCGCGGCATCTGGGTTTTTCCGCGCCTCATTTTGAATGCTCTTGATGTCAGCAATCACTTTGTCCAGCGTAGCCGCCATCAGCTGATGCATCAGCGGCGGATCATCGCCTTCAACAAAATAAAGCTTGTATCCATAGCCCTCAAATAAATCCGTCAGCTCTTCTTTCGGGATACGCGCCAGCACCGTGGGCCCGGCAATCTTGTATCCATTCAGGTGCAGGATCGGCAGAACCGAGCCATCGCGCGCTGGATTCAGAAATTTGTTTGAGTGCCAGCTCGTGGCACACGGACCAGTCTCGGCCTCGCCATCGCCCACCACGCAGCAGACCAGCAGATCAGGATTATCATAGGCGGCGCCATAGGCATGCAGCAGTGAATATCCCAGCTCTCCGCCTTCGTTAATCGAACCCGGCGTATCCGGCGACGCATGGCTGGGAATCCCTCCGGGCCAGGAAAACTGCTTAAACAACCGCTGCATACCGGCTTCATCCTGCGTGATCTTTGGATAAAACTCCGTATACGAGCCTTCCAGATAGGTATTGGCCACAATCCCCGGCCCGCCGTGTCCCGGACCAGTCACGTTAATCACGTTGAGATCATTCTTCTGAATCACGCGATTCATATGCGCATATACAAAGTTGAGCCCCGGCGTGGTGCCAAAATGCCCCAGCAGGCGCGGCTTGGTATGCTCCAGCTTGAGCGGCTCGCGCAGCATCGCATTCTCTTGAAGATAAATCTGCCCCACCGAAAGATAATTGGCCGCGCGCCAATACTGATTGATGCTCTCAAGCTCTTGCTGGCTCAACGGCCCCTTGGCAATTAAATCTTCCTTATCGAGTGTCTTAGGCATAGCACCATCCCATGATTGCAATTCCCATAAATTGTAGTCCTTTGGCGCGTCATAGGTTTTCAGCAGCTCGCGATTTGTTTGCAAAGGAATTCCTGCACTTGCTCTCCTCCGTGACCCTCTGTGCCCTCTGTGGTGAAAGCTTTTTTCCCGATTCGCGTTTACTAGCGGCAAGTTCTTGTCTTTCCGATCACCCGATGACGGCGATCACGCGCGATCACCCGATGGCGCGCTTTGCGCGCCCACCCCCTCCCCCCGTTTTAACCCAATTCGACCCAAGAGCACCCAAGGCGACCCAAGACAAATTTAAAGACCGGCTGAGAGGTCGCAAACTCTTCTTCATCGTTAAACTATTTACTCCAACTCTCACTGAATCAGCACAATTAAGATAAATCTGCAATCTCAATCACCCACTCAATCAGCTGAAAACATCGGCAGAGGGTCGCAAAACCCAAAACGCAACGGAATTCTCCGTTGCGCCAAAATCAACAAATGAAACAGCCTGCTGCATCCAAAAATATCGATCTCAAAAAGCAGCACCAATAAACAATGCTGACCACTTAAAACATGCTAACCACTAGAAATACTAGCCATCAGAGGGTGGAGCAGGCCTTCAGGCCTGCGGTTAAGCCCAAAAACATAAGGGCTTCAGCCCCTGAGGTCTCTAGCCCTCTATAGATTTTCTTTTTATCTTCGCTAGATTAAAACCAAACTGCTGTGGAATTCAAGAGAAAAACAACCACTACACCTTCTATGCTCTAAAATAATCCGCCTCAGGCCGGCGAAACAGAATAAAAGCAATCATCGCAAACAGCACGGCATGAAACGCGAATTCTCCCAATGAATGCAAGCCTCCAATCGCCACATGGAAGCCCAGCCAGATCATAGTCAGCCAGCGCGCCCAGTTGTGGCCACGGAGCATATAAATTCCACAAACAATCGCGATAAGCCGGATAGGCGCCACCCACATGACATCATTCTGAAAAGGATACTGCAGATTAATCTCTTTGATGTGGTACACAAATCCCGCGGCGCCCGCCGCCACCATCAACAAACTGATTGCCGTGACTGAGAAAGGCCGCGGGTTCGTCACGTTACTTGTATCCATGGAGGAAACTCTCGCCCTATTTTGTTCCGGCGCGAACAAACGCGGCGATCTCTTTCAACGCAATGCCGGCTTCAGGAATCAGTCCCAGAAAAATCTGCCAATCATGCGGAAGCCCCGGATAAGCGCGCAGCGTGCTCTCCACGCCGCTCTTTTTCGCCTTCTCATGCAGCCGCACAACTTCGTCAAACAAAAGCTCCGTGGTGCTCACCTGAATCAACAGCGGAGGCAGGCCGCTTAAATCGCCAAAGATAGGCGATGCCTCAGGCTTTCGCGGCGATGCGCCGTTAAGATACAGCGCTGCGAACTCGCCTACATCTTCCGCGCAAAACATGGCGCACGATTCGGCATTGCTGTAGCTAGCTGCGCCAGTCAAATCCACCCACGGACAAAGACACGCCGCGCATGCCGGCATAGGCTGATGGCTCGCCTTCAATCGAAGAAGCAGCGCCAGCACCAGCCCGCCCCCGGCGGAATCTCCAGCAACAGAGATATTTTCTGGCTTCACGCCGATCTCCAGCAGCCATGCATAGGCCCGCGCAGCATCGTCAACCGCGGCAGGAAACGGAGCTTCCGGCGCCAGCCGATAATCCAGCGCGAACACTCGCTGACAGGTCAGTCGCGCCAACGTAGCTGTAAT
>DASZMF010000666.1:0-5203 GCA_035552035.1 Candidatus Angelobacter sp. | reverse complement strand
AGACCGGAAGACTGGGTTTGGGCTTCTCCACACAAGCTGGGCCGGGAGCCGTACTGGCCTCAAACTATTATGCAACGATTCATCCGGCCGGCGGCTGTGGCTGCCGGTATAACCAAATGCATCGGTTGGCATACCTTCCGGCACACATTCTCGACGCTGATGGCGTCGCTGGGTGTGGAGGCCAAGGTAATCCAAGAATTGATGCGACACGCCTCATTCAGGACAACGATGGATAGCTACACACAGGCCCTGGATGAGCCGAAGCGCCAGGCGCAAAAGCGTCTGGCCGACCTGATCATGCGTACCGGAACACCCGGTCACGCGTGATTGTTGTGGATTGTTGTGGGATTGCCGCCGCTGATCTCTGTAAGTTGTTGAAAAGCTGGCGGGGACGACGGGACTCGAACCCGCGGCCTCTGCCGTGACAGGGCAGCGTTCTAACCAACTGAACTACGTCCCCAGCTTTTGTTGGAAATTACCAGATACAGGCTTCGGCTGTTGGGCAGACGATGTATCTAAACAACCTAGTTAGTTTATCAGATGATCGCTCGCTCGTCATCTTTCTCTGTTTTTCCTCGTTGGCACTCTGGGCAGTTTTTAAAAGCCACCCAGATCATCGGCAAAACAAACCGCCTGCCAGCGATGCCAATCCTCTGTTCCATGTGTCAGCGTCATTTTTCTTTTTTGCTTTCCTTCGATCCCGTCTCGATGAGCTTTTTCGTCAGCAGCACCAGGCCCAGAGTTTGTGTCCACTCAGAAACAAGGTTGCCCACCACCTGCCCCCACTTCGATTCCGAATCTGAATGCGCATAAAGCAGTACCCATCCCACGCCGGTAACCAGCAGAAAGATCGTCAATGAATGGTCGCGCAAAATCTCCAATATGCGGTTCGGCAGTTTACTGGCTGGCTTATTGCTTTCTTGTGAGCCCCGTTCATACAAGTGCTTGGTTGCCAGCACCATCACTACAACGCCGGCCCAGTCGGCAATCGCGTTGCCGAAGAATGAGCCAATATGTTTCTTTTCGTCGCTCACGCTGTAAAGCACAATCCACAACAGCAGGATGCTTCCGGTCACCACCGTAAGGCCATGCCGTTCAAAGAATGTTTGGTTCTTTGTGTTGCGTATAGAAGCGTTGCGCAGAGAAAATTTCAAACTTTCACCTCAATCCAGACCTGCAACTTAGACGGCGTTGCGGCTTTAGAAGTGGTCTGATTTTCGTGACCACCCGGTATTTCTTCGCAGGGCGCCAGCCTTAAAGCCGCTGCATTGCTCACCAAATATAGCGGCCATGGTCAAACCACGCAGCGGATGCTCCCCCTAGGTTTCTCTTGGATGCGCGCCTGTTCATAAGGAGAACTTTGATGACCGGCACTATAGTTCGATTCGTCCAGGTTCTTGCGCTGTCCGTTGTGGTCTACGGACAAGCTGGCTCGGCGCCCAGCGTACCTACCATGGAGCAGGCCAATCAAGCCTTTGCCGCTAAAGACTGGACTGCCGCGGCGCAAGCTTATGAAGCCATCACGCGCGCTGACCCCACAAAGGCCGCGGCGTGGCTGCGGCTTGGCGTCTCTCGTCACAAACTTCTGCAGGATGAGAAAGCGATAGAGGCGCTTAAGCACGCTGAGTCTGATCCGCAATTTGGAGCAATGGCGTTTTATCGTGAAGCAGAGGCGCTGGCAAAATTGGACCGCAAAAGTGACGCACTGCTTGCGCTCGATAAGGCCGTGGATGCAGGTTTCATCCAGACCGACCTGATGCTTCAGGACACGGACCTTACTCAGTTGCACGACGATCCTGCATTTCAGAAAACCATTGCCAGGGCGGATGCCATTGCGCATCCCTGCGCGCATCTGCCGGAATATCGCCAGCTTGATTTCTGGATTGGCGAATGGGACGTGGTCAATACGCAAGGCCAGAGCCCCGCTGGAGCCAGCAGTATTCAACTCATCCTTGATCAATGCGTGATTCTGGAAAACTGGACTGGCGGTGGAACGGGAAAAAGTTTCAACCACTATGACACGCGCCTGAAAAAGTGGATTCAGGATTGGGTCGATAGCCAGTCCACCAGCGTGCACTTTGAAGGCAGCGCGGATGAAGCTGGAATCATGCACTACTACGCCGATGATCTTGATCCGCAAAACAAGCCGATCAAGCGCCATCTGCAATTTGTACCGATAGATAAAGATCACGTTCGCCAGTTCTCGCAGGCATCCAGCGATGGCGGCAAGACCTGGTCTCCGCAATACGACTTTACTTATATCCGTAAAAAGTGAGGACATTGTGATTCAACTTTTCTCCGCCCGTTGGCTCCTGCATGCGGCTGTGGCGATTACTTTTTTCTTCGGCTCATTTTGCTGTCACCTTGCCGCTCAACAAAATGCAGCACCACAAAATACTGCCCAGCAAATGGCGGATGCACTGTTTGCCGATTCAAAATGGGAGCAAGCCGCCACGGCTTACGCGCAAATCACAGCCAGCGAACCAGCGAATGGCCAGGCCTGGCAGAATCTGGGTGAATGTTATCTCCAGTTGGGAAAGCTGAATGAATCGCTTCAGGCATTCACCCAGGCAGTACAGCAGAATTTTCGTCCGGCGCTGAATAAAGTCAACGTGGCCCGCGTGCAGATTGCCATGGGCAACACACGCCAGGCGCTGGACACGCTCAAAGAAGTTGAAGCCAGCGGCCAGGCGCCGCGCCTGCGCGCCTACATTGCCGGCGCTACTGAGTTTCAAAAGCTCAACTCCAATCCCGAGTATCAGCAGTTTCTTAAGTCCACCGTTCCTTGCCAGACGCCTGAATTTCGCCAATTTGATTTCTGGATCGGCGACTGGTCCGTGGAAAATCCCGCGGGCCAAAAAGTTGGCGACAACCTGGTGACCCGCGAGCAGGATGGCTGCGTCCTGATCGAACACTGGAAAGGCCGCGGCATTGAGACCGGCACCAGCTTCAACTACTACGATATTCGCGACAAGAAATTTCATCAGCTCTATCTCGATAATTCAGGCAATGCCGGCGCTTTTCCGCCCATGGCCGGCGGTCTGGTCGGCAATAAAATGGTCATGATCAGCGACGAAAAAGTTTCTCCCGTATTCCGCTGGACCTGGTATGTCATCTCGCCCGGTAAAGTACGGCAGATGGCGGAGCAATCCAACGACGAGCAGAAAACCTGGCAGATCGTATGGGATTCCACTTATGTAAACAAGGCGCAACAGGCCGAAAAATAAATCACTGTAACGAAACCATGCGCTCGCACACTACCTTGCAGGCCAAGGACAATGTTTAAATCTTCCGGCCACAAAACAGGAGTGTGTGTAATGGCAGACATAAAAGGAACCGAAATCGTAGTCCTCTTTGGCGGAGGCGATGCAGGCGGCTTCATCATTATCAACGGGAAACTTCACCGGATCCCACCGTACAATCCGGAAACCGCAGTTGGACGCGCACAGGTTGTGCTTGCCGCCGCCCATGCGTTGTCACAGGCTGCCAGCGTGAACAAAGAGCTCAGCGCTGAACTCAATGCCTCAGCGTTAAAGCTGGCGAATGAGGCCATTGGACAGATCACCCAAAGCACTGCCCAGGCCCAGGCCGCGTAAGTTCAGAATCATTTGCAAGACCGTAAGACTGAAAGATCAAAAGACCGGGAAGGCCCGCTGCCTCTGGGCCTTCCCAATTTTTTTCACAGCACTATTTCTTCTTTGGCTTTTGCGCCGGCGTTTCCGTCTTGCTGGCATCATGTTTTCCCGGCTGATTATCCGGATTCATGCTGACCTCGCCGCTCGCCACATCGTCATATTCCGGCTTGCTCATGCCTTGCAGATATTTATCGAACCAGCCCACGATGTGCTCCAGGCGTTCCACTCTGTGCCACGGTTGCCCGGAGCGCGATAGCTCATGCGACTCACCCGGAAAGCGCACCATGATCACCGGACGCTTCAAATATTTCAGCGCTCTGAACATCTCTTCACCGCCCGCCGCCGGCGGCGTCCGATAGTCGGCCTCACCCAGCACCAGCATCAGCGGCGTGTGTACGTTTTTGATGTAAGTAATCGGCGAGCGGTTCACATAGTCCTGCGGATCTTCGAATGGCGGCGCTTTAAACCATGATGGCTGGAACAACGTGAAGTCTGCGGCATACCACCAGGCTGCCCAGCTTGCAATGTCGCGCTGCGCCACCGCTGCGGCAAAACGGTCTGTGTGTCCCACAATCCAATCGGTGAGCAGTCCGCCTCCGCTGCCGCCGGTTACGCCCAGCTTTTTCGGATCAATATAACCGCGCTTGATTACCTCATCCACGCCCAGCATCAGGTCGCGGAAGTCGTCGCCCGGATAGCGGTATTGAATAATGTTGCCAAACTCCTGCCCGTAAGAAGTGCTGCCGCGCGGGTTTGGATACAACACCACATAGCCCTTGGCGGCCATCCATTGCATTTCATGGTCAAAAACAAATCCATAAGCCGCATGCGGCCCACCATGAATATTCAGGATCAGCGGATATTTCTTCGACGGATCAAAATCCGGTGGCTTCTGTATCCACCCATGGATTTTCTTTCCATCAAAGCTCGTGTACCAGATCTCTTCCGGCTCCGTCAGATTGAGCTGGGAGAAAAGTTTGTCATTGATATGTGTGAGCTGACGCGGCGCGCCGGCTGCAGCTCCAGCAGAAGATCGGTCAAGCCAGAACAAATCGCCAATATTGGTTGTTGTTGAAATTACAGCTACCAGTCCCGCAGCGTCTTTGGTGGCACGGAAGCGCTCCACTGCCTGGTTGCCGTGCGTGACTTCCGTGATCTTCGCGGACGCAATCTCCACCTGGATCAAATTGGCTTTGCCTTCACGCGCCGTGGACGTAATCAGGCTGTTGCCGTCCGCTGTCCATACAATATTGTTCGGCCCGCTCGCGCGCGGAGTGCCCTGGTCGCCGCCCACGCCACTGCAAACATCAAAGTCGTAATTGGCGGTCAGGTTTTTTGGCTTGGCATCGGCGGCCAGATCCACCACCCACAAATCCGGCTGGGTGTACGATTGCACCGGCTCATTCACCTGAGCGCAAAACGCCAGCCGCTTGCCTTCGGGACTCAGTGCCATCGCGCCTGCGCCCATGGGGATTGTCAACACTTTGGCCGGTTCGCCGCCCGCTGCCGCCACCGAATAAACGTCAGTCCGCGGATGCTCATACGAAGGATCGTCCACCCGGTCTGCG
>DASZMF010000665.1:0-10281 GCA_035552035.1 Candidatus Angelobacter sp. | reverse complement strand
CGGCTGGTCATCACGGCCAGCCCCTGATTGCGAAAACGATACGTTGCAGGCAGCACCGCACGATGCCAGAAACACCAGATAGTGCCAGGTGCGGCAACTGCGTTCGCGTCGGTCAGGCAGCCCGGCTCAGCAATGAATTTGTAGCGCAGCGTCGCGCCAACCACGCGGATGAATAAGTATCCGGCCCAGGAAATCAGCCAGAGCTTGAGTCGGTCACCGAAAGAAAAAGAGCGAAAGCTGGAAGCGCTCTCGCTCTTGATTTCGGCCTGGGCAGTATCGCTCACGCCTCTGATTGTATAAGAGCCTTATCTGCGCTATCTGCGTAAATCAGCGGCAAACGGTTCTCTTATGCGTACTTGATCCACTTCAAAATTTCCGGCAGGTTCGGCTTCTTGCCATACATCCGGATGCCCACGCGATAAATACGCCCGCAGAGCCAGACCATGCCATAGATAGTCGCCACCAGGAGCGCAATGGAAAGAGCAATCTCCCACGGCGGCGGTGTCTGCATGGCAATCCGGCTAAACATTACCAGAGGTGCAGTGAACGGAAACAGCGACCCAAAGACGGCGATGGGCGAATTCGGATGTTGAAAAATATTGACGATGAAAATCACGGAAAGAATCATCGGCATCATCACCAGGAATTGCATCTGCTGCGCTTCCTGCTCTGAGTTCACCATGGCGCCCACGGCCGCGCAGAGTGCGCTGTACAAAACATAGCCCAGCAGGAAAAATGCGACAAAATAACCCAGCAACGCAGGAGCAAAAGAAATTTTTATGCCGCCGACTGCCGCTGCTGCTGCGCCGCCATAAACCGTGGCTGCTGCCGCCCATATTCCTACCTGTGTAAGGCCTACGGCGCCTACGCCCAGAATTTTCCCTGCCATCATCTCTTTTGCACTGGCAGTAGAAAGCATTACTTCCATGATGCGGGAAGTTTTTTCTTCCAGAATCGAGCGCATTACATTTATGCCGTAAAGCAAAACGGTCATATACATCACCATGACCAGAACCAGGGTTGCGATAAAAGTTACCTGCGGATCAGGCGCGCCTTTGCCTAGAGGGCTCTGCGGCTGTATGTCCACAGGCTGCAGCGCAGTGTCAATATCGCCTTCCTTCAAGCCTTTGCTCTTCAGGGCCTGGCGAACCAGCGCATCACTCACCGTTTCACTCAGCGTGTGATTGTCCATAAAACTGGAGGTGTCGCGCGTGACAAAATCAATCTTTCTGGCCGCGATTGCCTCGGGCGTGGCCCACAGAAAGGCGTCCAACTGTTTTTGCTTCACCTTTTCAGTGAGAGCGTCGCGTTCCGCCTGCGTGGCATTGGTGCTTACCTCAACCTTATAGTGTGTTGGCGCCGCATTTTTTCTCTTTCCCGCGGTGGCGTCAGGCTTGTTTCCCGGTTTCTCCTGCTGCTGCTCAATGCTGCTGCGGATCAACTCAGCGGTTTCGCGGTCCTGGGCCACCACGACCATACTCTTGGTTTCATTGGCTCCGCGATTCGCCATCAAAGTGGGCACCACGGTGATGCCGTACATCAATAACGGAATGAAGAATGTCATGATCACGAAGGACCGCGAGCGCACACGCTCCAGGTATTCACGTTTGGCGATTATCAGTGTGTTATGCATTCGCTTCACCTACCGTGTTGATAAAAATTTCTTCCAGTGACGGCTCCATCAGCTCAAACCTGTTGATGCGCGCCTGCTGCGCGGCCTGGCGCAGTACCTCCTGCGCGTCCGCGCCCGGCGCCAGCTTCACTTCAATATAATTCCCATAATTATTGAAGGCGCTCACCAGCGGAGACTTCTCCAGGAAATCGCAATTGCCTTCATACTCAATCTGCACATTGCTCTTGCCGTAACCGGCTTTGATACTTTTCAGCTCGCCCTGCAGGACCGCTGTGCCCTTATTGATAAGACAAATGCTGTCACACAGCTTCTCCACCTGGTCCATGCGATGGGTGGAAAACAGAATGGTCTTGCCCTGCTTCTTCAGGTCCAGCATTACGTCTTTCAGCAGCGTGGCATTCACGGGATCAAGCCCGAAAAACGGCTCGTCCATGATGATGAAATCAGGATCATGAATCAGCGCGGCAATAAACTGGATCTTCTGCTGCATGCCCTTGGAAAGCTCTTCCACTTTCTTTTGCACCCAGGCATCAATCTCCAGCCGCTTGGTCCATGTCAGGGCCGACTGCCGGGCAGCGCCGCTGGTCATGCCATGCAGCTCACCCAGAAAAATGAGCTGATCAAGAATTTTCATCTTCTTATACAGCCCGCGCTCTTCCGGCAGATAGCCCACCTTGTGCAGGCTCTTGCGTTCAAAGGGCTTGCCAAAAAGATTGATCTGGCCGGAGTCCGGTACGGTAATGCCGATCATCATGCGGATGGTGCTGGTCTTGCCCGCCCCGTTTGGCCCCAGCAATCCGAAAACGCCGCCCTGCTCGATATTGAATGAGACGTTGTTGACGGCCACAAACTTGTCATACGATTTACGAACTTGATTGAGTTCAATAGTCAGCATGTAGAGAGATTCCTGCCTCAGGATGTTATACGCGGGGAGCGTCTTAAAGTTACACGATTTCCAGATGCTGGTCGATCCAGCCGCGGACCTTCAACCGGCGCTCGTCAGTGGAGTCAAAACGCAGGCCGTAGATTTTGTCGCTCTCGCGATACCAGCAGATAAATGCCCGCAGGTTCAGCTTGCCCAGCCCAGGCAGCGCCAGGCTGAGACGAATGGGGTCTGACTTGGGCAGCTGCGTGGAGCAGCGCACAGAAATGCCCCCTGAGCTGACTTCTACGGTCGTGACCGGCGCGGGAATCCGGTTGCCCGTGTCAATCTCGGCTTGAGAGACAATCGGTATGCGCACATAACGGCGCAGCTCATGGATCACCAGCAAATGCGTGGCCCGGACAATCTTTAATACGCTCTGCCGGTCCAGAGGCTCGTCCAGCACGGCATTGATTCCGTACGTGGAAAAGCGCAATGCCTCCTGCGTGTTCCGGGCGATTCCATAAATCACCAGCCGCCGGTTCGATGGCGAATTGCGCGCAGCTTTCAGAATTTTGTCGGCGTCAGGGTCATACAGGCGAAGCACGCAGGCTTCAAATTTCTGCTTATTGAAGAGCTCTACCGGATCGCCCTCAACCGGCACCACGCTGATGCCAAATTGCCGGAAGCAGTCATTCAGGAACGTGTTGCAGCCGGAATCAATATGGATACTGGCGATCCTGGCCGTGATCTTGCCCGAGATGGCTGCAACGGTTGTGCTGCTCATATCTCCCTGAATTTCAAACTGTATCTGTCTTTCGTTAAAAGATGATTTATCTGGTAGCAGAAACTTCTTTTTTAACACTGGCTGAAGCTACTTTATTTCGTCCTAATTGCTTGGCTTGATACAGCGCGCTGTCTGCGGCGGCCACAACTTCATCGCGGGTAATGCCGTGCGCTGGATAATCGGCCACGCCAAGACTGATGGTCACCGGACGCGGCACGCCGGGAAAGAAATGCGTTTCCACCTGGCGACGCAGCTTCTCGGCCACGCGCATGGCGCTTTCTCCCGTGGTTTCCGGCACAACAATCGCGAATTCATCACCGCCATAGCGGCAAACCATGTCCATTTTGCGCAGCTGCTGTTTCAGAATGGAAGAAACCGAGCGTAGCATTTCATCACCCAGCAAATGGCCAAACTCGTCATTCATCTTCTTGAAGTGGTCAATGTCCACCATGATGACTGACATGCGGCCCTGGAACCTGCCGGCTCGCTCCAGCTCTTCCACAATACGCATCTCAAAAAACCGCCGATTGTGAATGCCCGTGAGCCCGTCAACGTAAGCCAGCTGCTTCATGCGGTCAAAGTTATGCGCGTTCTGGATTGCCGCCGCGCAAATGTCCGCCACTGACTCCAGCGGCTGCACATCGTCCAGATCAAAAGCATCGCGGCTGGCGCTGTCCAAGGCCAGCACGCCCAGCTTTTCTCCAAAGATAATCAGCGGCACGCACATTTCAGATTGCGTTTCCGCAAAGCCGGAAATGTAGCCTTCCACGTTGTTCGCGTCATTTTCTATCACGCTTCTGCCGGAACTCAACGCGCGAGCCGCCAGACCGGTGCCGGGAGTCAAAATGGATCCCATGGCAAGGTTCGGCGTAAGCCTGCCTTCATGCGCACGGACGCGCAGGGTATCACCTTCCGCCAGCAGTACTGCGGCGTGGTCGATACCAAATAATTCCATCAGCAGGCGGCAAACCACGGTCAGCAGTTCGTCAAGATCAAGCACGCGCGTGGTCTTCTTGGCCACGGCGTTAATGGCTTCAAGCTGCTTGGTCCGGCGCCGCTCCGTGCTATACAGACGCGCATGCTCTAGCGCCATGGAGGCCTGCGTGGAAAACAATGTAAGAAGATCGATCTTCTCCGTGTCAAAGTAATCGATCTGGTCGCTTTGGAAATCCAGTACGCCCACCACGTCGTCACGCACCAGCAGCGGAATCGCCACCTCTGACATGGTTTCATCCACCTTGCGCAGATAACGCGGGTCTTTGCTGACATCTGGCGCATACACCGGCCGTTTCAGCTGCGCGGCGGCCCAGGTCAGGCCCATGCCTTTGGGAATTTTGTAGCCGATTTCAAGATTGCTCCGGCCCAGATGAGCACGCACATGCAGCTCCTGGGAGGATTTGTCCATAAGGAGCACAGCGCCATTCTGCAGCTGAAAAAAATCGCGGATGATCGTGAGGATGCGGTTCAGCACCTCGTCCAGGTCAAACGTAGAAAGAATCGCCTGACTGGCGTCATACAAAATAGCGATCTTTTGCATCGATTCAAGCAAACGAATCCGTCTCCATGGACCTCTGGACACGCTGCTCCCGGCGAGATGTACTGCAAACCAACTTCTTACTTGCCGGAGGGGGTGTGAGCACGTACCTGGTTACTTCTAAAGATAAGAGATTTTATAGCGAAATGCCCTGGCAGTGAAAGGTGATTTTAGTCACTACCTTGTAAATCTTTCGTTTTGCATGCAGAAAAAGTCATATCGGAACGCGAAAACAGACGGAAAAACAGTACAAAAGAACGCCAACATCCAAAGGTACATGACCGTACGTATCTGAAGGCACCTTTGGATTTTCTGAGTACCTGAATAGTGAACTGAACCCGCAATTCGTATCAAAGTTTCTTGGGCTGCTGCGGTTAGAATTCCGCCCTTTCTTTGGACGGATCCAGCACTTAACCGGTTCCTGGCGTTTTTATTAACGTTTAAGCAGATCCATAGGCTCACGGACGTCACTGACGCGGAAGTACTTGGCAAGTTCTGGATGCTTTCGGGCTACCTCTTGATACATGGCATACGCCACATTGCGATAAGAGAAATGACCGGCTGGGCCGCTACGCAGTTCAGAAATGTAAAGCGCTTCCGCAAAATCCATTTTAAAAAGCGTGCGTTTGCGGTAAGCCATGGGCAGCAGATAAAGATCGGCATGCAGGCGGTTCGCGCCAGATTTTTCGCAGACGTGCTCAACCTTTTGCATGGCGGCTATGTAGCGCGGCTCGAGTCCGGCGGTTACGACA
Organism: Candidatus Angelobacter sp.; assembly: GCA_035552035.1. GTDB lineage: Bacteria > Acidobacteriota > Terriglobia > Terriglobales > Acidobacteriaceae > Angelobacter. The sequence goes on along the minus strand of DASZMF010000665.1, from coordinate 4,713 downwards.
TCTGGTGGCGTGTCATAGCCATGGACGCGGGTAAAGCCTTGCTCAATCTGTGTGCAGCGGCGGTGGCGATGCATGTCGCGGAAGCCGCCTACATCCATCAGAATATCGAACTTAAACTGCTGGCCGGCGTGCAGCCCGCGCAGCAGCTCGTCATGCGGGCCGCGATGGCGCAGGCCCAGATCAACAATTTCATTTCTCTGCGCAGCCGTAAGCGACTGTACCCGCTCGGTAACTTGCCTGTATGAGTGATGACATGCCGAGTAAATCAGCGTAGCGGCAATCTCCACTTCCAGTGGGCCATCTTCCACCAGATCAACCAGTGGCGCTGGATTGATGGGCATGCCGTGCATCAATTCTTTGGCCGCGTGCTCCAACTCTGAGCGCGTCCGGCTCTCATATTCATTGGCGTTGGCGTACTTCACCAGCGTGGGCGCGACCTTTGTGGGACGCAGCAATTGCTGCTCGGCTTTTGCGCCCAGCTCTGGATTGGCTGCCTTGATCTCTTCCACCAGCCCACGTAATGACTCTGACTGCACGTTGTACGCGGCGTCGCGCGCGGCATCTTTTAATAACGCGCCCAGATGGCGCACTTCGGCATACGGGCTGGCCAGCAGACGAGAAATCTGCTGCTCCAATGTCCGCGCGTTTACTATCTGCCCGAGCGAAGTGTTAGTCGCCAGCGGTAGCAGGTAGCGCGAATTATCAAAAGCTCGTGCGCGCAGCGTGCGCGTGTAAGCGTCTTCCGGCATGGCTTCAGGACGCGGCGTCTTCTCAACGTAATAGCGCAGCATCTCCTGCGTGAACGCTTCATATTCTGCAAAGAGAAAATCGATGGTCGCGCAGTAGTCGGCTTTGCGCGCCGCGTCCCCGCCGAAATCAGGAATGAAATAACCGCTCTTCTTGAAATTCTGGTAGCGCGTGGAGCGCTCCTGCCCGTCCCAGCGCTGTTCATCGACTAAAACAATGGCTGCAAGAATCGAGAGCTTCTCAATGGCAAACGCCAGATGCGCCAGGTCGGCAATGGAGCGGTGTCCATATTGAAAATAAAAAGTGTTGAGAAACTGCTCGGCCTTCTGCTCGCTGATCTCCTTGAGCGACTCCTTCATGGACAGCGCAGAGCGCGAATACTTGGCCATGGCATAAGCCTGCACCTCTGGCTCAACGCCGTGCACGGCAAATACATTGACTTGCGGACCGGAGCTGGCCCCGTTCTTTTCCGTTGTTGCTGGCTTGGAGGTTGTGGAATCAGGCATGGGCGCTTTGATTCTATTCCATTTATCTGCGCGCCTGAATTGCATTTTTGCTTGTTTTGGCGTGGATTTTTTAGCGCAATCAGAAATCTGAGTTCCTGCGGCCTTATCCACAGGGCACGCCCTTTCTCCGCTGCCTCACTGGGTGATAAAATTAATAAAATCCACACCTCGGAGTTCCGATGCATGCAATCCTTGCGCTGGAAGATGGGCGTATCTTCAAAGGCTTAGGCCATGGCGCGAAAGGCGAATGCTACGGAGAAGTAGTTTTCAATACTTCCATTACCGGTTACCAGGAAATTTTCACTGATCCCTCTTACGCGGGGCAGATTGTTGTGCTCACCAACCCGCAGATCGGGAATTACGGCACCAATCCTGACGACAATGAAGCCACGCATCCTTATATAGAAGGGCTGATCGTGCGTGAGTTCTCGCCCATCAGCTCCAACTGGCGCTCGCATCAGGTGACGGACGAGTATCTGGAAAAATTCAAGATTCCCGTCATCGCCGATATCGACACGCGCGCCCTGGTGCGGCACCTGCGCACGCATGGCATGATGCGCGGCGTAATCTCTTCGATTGAGACCGATCCGGACAAGCTAATTGCCAAGGCCCGCGCCATTCCGCGGATGGACGGCACAGACCTGGCTAAGGTCGTGACGACCAAGCAGCGCTACCAGTGGGATACCGGCTCGCGTTCGCATGAGCCAACAGAAATTGTGGGCGTAAAAGATCTGCCACCCAGCAAGCATGTTGTCGCTTACGACTTCGGCATCAAGCAAAATATTTTGCGCATGTTAGTTGATCAAGGCTGCCGCGTAACTGTGGTCCCGGCCATGACCAGTTCGGAAGACGTGCTGTCATTGAATCCTGATGGCGTGTTTCTTTCGAATGGCCCCGGCGATCCTGAGCCATGCACCTACGCCGCAGACAACATTCGCCGGCTCATGGGCAAGACACCGATCTTTGGCATCTGCCTCGGCCACCAATTAGTCGGGCTGGCGCTGGGTGGCAAGACCTACAAACTCAAGTTCGGACACCACGGCGGCAACCATCCGGTAAAGCAGTTGGAGACCGGCAAGATCGAGATCACGGCGCACAACCACAACTTCGCCGTCGATCCGGATTCGCTGAAAGAGTCCGAGATCATGAAGACGCATATCGATCTGAATGACAACACGCTGGAAGGCCTGCGCCATCGCTCGCTGCCTCTGTTTACAGTGCAATATCACCCGGAAGCCGCACCCGGTCCGCACGACTCCCATTACCTCTTTAAAGATTTTATGGGGTTGATGGAGGAGTGGAAGAAATGAAAACCTACCACGGAGACACAGAGGCCGGGTGGAAAAGCAGGAGTCGCCGCAGATTTGCGCAGATAAGTGCTGATCCGGGCGAAACAACAGAAATGAAATCTATTTCTGATCAGCGTTCATCTGCGTTTATCTGCGGCAATAGCTTTTGTTCTTTGCTCTTTATTACTGCAGTGGAATTGAGCTGACATGCCCCGCAGAAATGACATTGCGAAAGTTCTGATTATCGGCTCTGGGCCGATCGTGATTGGCCAGTCGGCGGAGTTTGATTACTCCGGCACGCAGGCTTGCAAGGCGCTTAAAGCCGAAGGCTATGAGGTGGTGCTGGCTAACTCCAACCCGGCCACCATCATGACCGATCCGGAGATGGCGGACCGCACCTACATTGAGCCGCTGACCAAAACGTATCTGGAAGAGATCATCCGCCAGGAAACGGAGATGCTCAAGGCCGATGGCAAGGGCGGCAAGTTTGCCCTGCTGCCCACCGTTGGCGGACAGACCGCGCTCAACCTGGCCGTGGAGCTGGCTGACTCCGGCATTCTGGATAAATACGGCGTTGAGTTGATTGGCGCGCAGCTTCGCGCCATCAAAATGGCGGAAGACCGCCTGCTCTTTAAAGATGCCATGCACCGCATTGGGCTCGACGTGCCCAAATCCGCGCTGGTCAACAACCTGAAAGACGGCCTGGACTTCGCCGGAAAGATCGGCTTTCCGCTCATCATACGGCCGTCATTCACCCTGGGCGGAAGCGGCGGCGGCATTGCGTACAATCGCGAAGAAATGTTGGACATCCTTGCGCGTGGCCTTGATCTTTCGCCAGTGCATGAAGTGCTGATTGAAGAATCTGTTCTGGGCTGGAAAGAATACGAGCTTGAGGTCATGCGCGACCTGGCGGACAACGTAATTATTGTCTGCTCGATTGAAAACTTTGATCCCATGGGCGTGCACACCGGCGACTCGATCACCGTCGCCCCGGCGCAGACGCTGACTGACCGCGAATACCAGCACATGCGCGATGCATCAATCAAAGTGATTCGCGAAATTGGCGTGGAAACCGGCGGGTCCAACATTCAATATGGTGTGAATCCCACGAACGGGCGCATGGTGGTGATTGAAATGAATCCGCGCGTCTCGCGCTCGTCGGCGCTGGCTTCCAAGGCCACAGGGTTCCCGATCGCCAAAATCGCCGCGCGTCTCGCCGTGGGCTATACACTCGACGAAATCTCCAACGACATCACCAAGAAGACTCCGGCCTGCTTTGAGCCGACCATTGATTACGTGGTGGTAAAAATTCCCAAATGGCAGTTTGAGAAATTCCCCGGCACAGACGAAGGCCTGGGCCCGCAGATGAAATCCGTGGGCGAAGCCATGGCCATTGGCCGCACCTTCAAAGAAGCGCTGATGAAGGGCATACGCTCGCTGGAGACCGGTAAAAAAGTTGGCACGGAAAAAATTGAGCCGCGCATTCTCACGCAGCGGCTGGTTACGCCGCATCCTGAGCGGCTGATGTACATTCGCTACGCGCTGCACCAGGGCATGACTGTAAAAGAGCTGCACAAGATGACCAGCATCGATCCCTGGTTCCTCTACCAGCTCAAAGAAATTACGGCCATGGAAATTGAGCTGCTTAAGCAGCCCTCCGACTCTTCAACCAAAGACATAATGCACAACGCCGAGCGCCTGGGCATTGAAATTACCGCGCAGGAAGCGGGGCAGCTAAACAAGACGCCAGCGACGCTATCCAGAGAAACACTGCGCCAGGCCAAGCGGATGGGCATCTCAGACGAGCGCATTGCGCTCAGCACCAACACCATCGTTGACGCTGTGCGCCAATTGCGCGAAGAGCTGGGCATTCGTCCGGTTTACAAACTGGTGGATACCTGCGCCGCGGAGTTTGAAAGCTACACGCCGTATTTCTATTCGACCTACGAAGAAGAAGACGAAGCTCCGCCGACGGCAAAAAAGAAGATCATGATTCTGGGCAGCGGACCCAATCGTATTGGCCAGGGCATTGAGTTTGATTACTGCTGCTGCCACGCGGCGTTCGCGCTGCATGACGATGGCTACGAAACCATCATGGTCAATTGCAATCCGGAAACGGTTTCAACCGACTATGACACCAGTGACCGCCTCTACTTTGAGCCGCTCACCTT
>DASZMF010000664.1:0-1560 GCA_035552035.1 Candidatus Angelobacter sp. | reverse complement strand
TTGGGGCGAATTGGGTTAAAACGGGGGGTACGGTAATTGCCAAAATCGCCGAGAGTGCCAAAATTGGCAATTCAAACCCACTCTCTTACCACTGATCCACACGGATCAACACTGATTGAGCACAATGATCGTTCATTTGTCGATCATTTCAGGAACAAGGTTGGAGATGTGCAGCGTGCGGAGACGGCCCAATTTTTTTGCGTCATTTTTTGCCTCCTTGGGCGATTTTATTTAATCTTATAGACTCTCGCGGGACGCCTGATTTCGCATATATGAAAGGTGGAGAGATGAACGTTTATAAAAATATTACGCAAACCATCGGGCGTACGCCGCTGGTTCAACTCAACAAGATCGCCACGGGCGCCAAAGCCACGGTGCTGGTGAAGCTGGAAAGTTTTAATCCATGCCACAGCGTGAAAGACCGCATTGGCGTGAGCATGATTGAAGAGGCCGAGAAATCCGGCCGCATACAGCCGGGCAAAACCGTGCTGATTGAGCCCACCAGCGGCAACACCGGCATTGGCCTGGCATTTGCCGCTGCCGGCAAGGGCTACAAGCTGATTCTGGTAATGCCGGAGACCATGAGCCTGGAGCGCCGTGTGGTATTGCTGGCGCTGGGTGCGGAGATTGTGTTGACGCCGGGGCCGAAGGGCATCAAGGGCTCGATTGCGAAAGCCAACGAGCTGCTGAAGCAGACGCCGAATGCTGTGATCCTGCAGCAGTTTGCCAACCCGGCGAATCCGAAGATTCATCGTGAGACCACTGGGCCGGAAATCTGGAACGATACTGACGGCAAAGTCGACATTCTTGTTTCAGGCGTAGGCACAGGCGGAACGCTGACTGGAGTGGGAGAGTTTATCCGGTCGAAAAAACCGGACTTTAAGATTGTGGCGGTTGAGCCCTCTGACTCACCGGTGCTGTCCGGCGGCAAGCCGGGGCCGCACAAGCTGCAGGGAATTGGAACCGGGTTTGTTCCTGACGTGCTGAAACGCGAGCTGATCAATGAAGTACTGCAGGCCACGCTGGACGAATCACTGGACACGGCTCGCCGGATGGCCAAGGAAGAAGGCATCTTTATTGGCATCTCTGGCGGCGCTGCGGTTTCACAGGCACTGAAAGTGGCGCATCGCGAAGAGAATGCCGGCAAGGTGATTGTGGTGATTGTGCCGGACTTTGGCGAGCGCTATCTGAGCACCGTGCTGTTCCAGGGCCTTACGGAAGAAGCCTCAAAGCTGCCAACCGTGGATGCCGACATTGATACATTCTTTATGATGAAGACGGCATAAGTTTGACGGGATATTTCAGGAAGCGAGGGAGAAGCAAAAGCTCTCCTTCGCTTTTGTTATTTTTGGGAATGCGGAAAGCCGGGTGGTTAAGAAGTTGAGCAGAATTCGATGAATGCTTTTCGCGCTGCGATTTGCAGCATAGTAAAATCGGAAATCTAAAATTATTGATGCGAGTTAAATCATGGGAAATCGTCTTTTACATTTTGTAACTCTTTCCGGCGTGCCGGTGTTCGTTTCTGAATTGAAGTGGCCGTTTCATCCTTCCACCTCTGGC
>DASZMF010000663.1:0-8396 GCA_035552035.1 Candidatus Angelobacter sp. | reverse complement strand
TCGCGGAAATCGACAGACAAACATTCCGTAACGCTTAACTCGAAAACACCATTAGGCGACAAGAGTCCTTTGCGGATTTTATAGTGGAGGCTTGTCCTTTTTCCTGCTTGGAATAGCGAAGAAAGTGCGCTAGTATGCAGCTATCAGCCTGTATATCAACTAGTAATAATCCGAATTGAGAGTAGGCTTGAACCGGCTGGGATGCATGCCTATAGGCAGTCGGGTTTAACCTACGCCAATCTGGGATGATTGGGATATATGGGGAGGGGGTAGGGGGGTGCTGGAGTATTGGCTTTTGAGTAACCTTCCGAGATTGCCAAAATCGCCGGAATTGCCAAAGTTGGAGATTTAAGATCAACCCCAAAGGCAAACCCTTTACCACTGATGAACACGGATAAACACTGATCCGGAAAACCAAGTGCCATTCCTGAAATTGGTTTTGCAAGAAGGTTGGACAAGATCCGTTCTTATCAATGGATCAATCGCTGAATCAAACGCCAACATAAGGGGATTAAGGCATTTTGAATCAGCTTTTAGGCGTAAAGCCATCCCGCCCTGCATGCTAGAATTTGGGTACCTTTTTGGCACATCCTTTTTTGAAACACCAGATTTTTGAACATCAGAGACGATTTCTTTTGATTGAGATAGCACCTTCCATATTGTCGGCGGATTTTGCCCACCTGGCTGACCAGATTCAGGCAGTGGCTGAAGGCGGCGCGACCCTGCTGCATGTTGACGTTATGGATGGACACTTTGTGCCAAATATTACGATTGGCCCTCCAGTGGTTGCCAGCTTGCGCAAGGTAACAAACCTGCCGCTGGATTGCCACTTGATGATTGAGAATCCTGACCAGTACATTCCGGCATTTGTTGACGCCGGAGCGGACTGGATTTCTGTCCACCAGGAAGCATGTGTGCACTTGCACAGGACGATTGAGCTGATCCGCAGCCATGGCGCGAATGCAGGTGTGGTGATTAATCCGGCGACTCCGGTGGGGACGCTGGAAGAAGTTTTGGACATGGTGCACCACGTTCTGGTGATGTCAGTGAATCCGGGGTTTGGCGGGCAGAAGTTTATTCCTTCGTCCCTGGAGAAAGTTCGCAAGCTGGCACTGATGCGCACGGCGCGAAATGCAAATTTCAGGATCGAGATTGACGGCGGCATGGCCCCGGACACGATCGGCGAAGCGGTGAGGGCTGGCGTGGAAGTATTGGTCGCCGGAAATGCGGTCTTCGGCAAGGGAAATCCAAAAGAGAACACGCAGCGCCTGCTTAAGCTGGCTACTGAAGCCACACTGCAAAAGGTCTAGAGAGATTGGCAGGAAGCATGGCTGGAAACACATAGGCCGCACGATGCTGGTTGCTTACGTGGTTCTCTTAGCAGGTTGCGGCGGTACGACAGAACTAAACCGGTAGCACGATTCACCGGAACAAAGAGTTTGCAAACTGAGGTAGGTAAATGGTGCGAAAAATTATTATTTCCGGCGTGCTGGCCCTGGCAGTTCTGGCTGCAAGCGGATGCAATCATAAAGTTCAGAACCCTCTTTCCAATATTGACTCCAAGCAGCCGGACAAGGCGCTGTTTGACCGTTCTATGGATGCCATGAAGAAGGCGCACTACCAGGAAGCGAGAACGCTACTGGAGACCCTGATCAATACTTATCCGGATTCAGAGTACATTGCGCGCGCCAAGCTCTCGCTGGGCGACGCCTGGTACAACGAAGGCGGCAAGGCTGCCTGGGCCCAGGCCGAAGTGGAATACAAGGATTTCCAGACCTTTTTCCCCAATTTGCCTGAGGCTTCAGAGGCGCAGCTGAAGATTGCCAGCATGCACTACCGGGAAATGGAAAAGCCGGACCGCGACTATGTGGAAACACAACGCGCGGCTGAAGAATACAAGGCGATGATCCAGCAGTATCCTGACAGTCCTTTGGTGCCGCAGGCCAAGCAGAAGCTGCGTGAAGTGCAGGAAATGCTGGCAGAGCGCCAGTTCCGCATTGCCAGCTTTTACTACATGCGGCAAAACCTGGCCGCCTCGCAGGCTCGGCTGGTATCGCTCACGGAAAATTACCCGCTCTACTCCGGAAGCGATGAGGCCCTTTTCCTACTGGGCGCCGGATATGAGAAAGAGGCGCTGGGAATTGACAAGCAGAAGATTCCAGATGCACAGAAGGAAAAGCTGGTAGCGCAGTTCCAGCAGAAGGCCATTGACGCTTATTCACGCATTGTTACGCGCTACGGAGCGACACCGCGTGTAGGCGACGCCAAGAGAAGACTGGCAGCAATGAATGCGCCCATTCCAGTGCCCACGCCGGAAGCCCTGGCGCAGAGCAAAGCTGAAGTGGCCAGCCAGCAAAGACTGGGCATGATTGACAGCGTAACCGCAAACTTCAAGAAGCATCCGAGCGTTCTGGGCGCGTATAAAGTGGGCGAGCCTAACCTGCAGGATGAAAAAGTTGAGAGCGCGCCCGAGATGGTGAAGTCGTTGACGAACCAGCTCAACGCTTTACCGGCAGGCAGTGGCCCGAATATTGGAATCCAGGCTGTGAGTTCAGGTACGGGAACGCCCGGCGCAAATGAGAAAGCTCCCGGCAGCCCAGCCACCACGGAGCCGGCAGCGGATGGAACTGCACCCACGCCGGCACCGGCGCAGGTGAACGAAATCCAGAAGGCTGCAGCGCCGGCAGCAACGGACGGAACGGCACCAGCAGCCGACGGACAAGCAGCTCCCGCCGCGACTACTACTGCGCCTCCGGCAGATCCAAAGCAGGAGTCCAGCAGCAAGAAGAAAGGTAAGAAAGGGCTAAAGAAGCTGATTCCATTTTAGGCGGCGGTCTTGCATCAACCGCGCTTGGCAAAAAATGCGCATGGGGGAACCTTAGTCCTAGCACTTTGGAATGCGCAGAAATTTGCCTCAGTAGGTACTGAGGCGGTGTTTCCATTGACTTCAACGCTAATTATCAGTAAGTTAGCCCTGTTTCCTGCCTCTAAGAGAGGATGAGCTGGTGTGCGGTCTGGTTTTTCAGGCTCTGGCATGCGCCACCTACTCGCGATAATGAATGGATGCGCGCCGATTTTTACAGGCATGCAGCTCGAATAAAGGTGTTTTGACGTGGCGCTAAGAATTTTATTTGCCGATGACAGCATGACTGCCCAGAACATGGGCAAGAAGATACTTTCCGAAGCCGGATATGACGTTGTTGCTGTCAGCAATGGCGCGGCCGCGGTAAAGAAAATCGCGGAGCAAAAACCAGACATCATCATTCTTGATGTTTACATGCCGGGCTATTCCGGACTGGAAGTTTGCGAAAAAGTGCGTGCCTCACTGGACACCGTGAAGACTCCGGTGCTGCTCACCGTGGGCAAAATGGAGCCCTACAAGCCAGAAGACGCAAATCGCGTCAAGGCAGATGGCGTGATCATCAAGCCATTTGAAGCCACTGATCTGCTGGCGATCGTAAAAAAGTTTGAAGAGCGCATTGCGGCCATGCCGCCTCCGCCCATTGTGGCGCAAACTGTACGCATTGAACCCAAGTATGTGGAAGAGCCAGAAGGCCCGGAGCATGTGGACCATCACACTTCTTCTGGCAAGAGCCATACGCAGCCCATGGTAGAAGTGCCAGACCATATGGCCAGCTCTTCAGCATTTAGTGATCTGCTGGGAACGGACGCGCCGAATACCACGCAGCACTTTGCCGTGAATACTCCGTCCACTGCCTTTGAGACGTCAGTAATTGTGCCGGTTCCGCCGGTGGCATCTTCTGAAGATGAGACGCCAGCGTCGTGGAAAGAAGATCAGGCGGAACACATTACGACTGTTGCGATGGAAGCAGAGCCAGATATTGTCGCCACGCGCGTAAGTGACGACCAGGAAGCAGTTCAAGAAGCGCCGGTCGCATCCAAAGGGTTTGGTGGCATTGAGCTGCCGGAGCCTGAAACGCAGGCAATCGACGCACAACCTAAAGCCGCTGAGCCGGACACACAGGTCATTCCGGTGGAAGCTATCGAACCGCCGCGGCACCCGCAATTTATTCCTGTATATAAGGAACCAGAGCCGGACCCAGCTGCCTATGAAATGATGCCTACGGCTGCGGCACCCACGGGTGAGATTGAAATTCCCAGAGATCCTGAATTACAGGAATCAGCAGAAGAAACCACGCGCAACACCGTGGCCGACCATGTAGATCCAGGATTGTTGTCTGCGAGAGAGCAGTTGGAAACGCCTATCGTACCGGAGCCCGAGCCTCCGATTGCAGAAGCGCAGGTTGAAGCAGCTCCATTCGAAGTTGCGCCGATTGAAGTAGCGCCGACGGAGATGGAAGTTACGCCCGTGGAAGTTGCTCCGGCTGACATCGCGCCGCAGGCGGTTACGTCGCATGAAGTTAAGCCCATGGAAGTTGTCCCCGTGGAAAGTGACTTTGCGCCAGCTCCGCCGATTGAGCTGCCTACCGTTGAGGCACCCATCATTCAAGCAGCGCCAGTGGCTGAAGCAACACCTGTGACTGAAGCGCCGCCAGTCGCTGCTGCTGAAACCGTGAGTGATTCAGACTTTGAAGCGCGCGTAGCCGCTGCCATGGCCGCATACAACTATGCTGAAGCCGCGCCGTCATCTGCTGCACCCGTTGCGGTTACGGAAAGCCCGGTAACGGCCGTCATAGAAGCTGCGCCTGCCAACAACGCTTACAAAGCTCAGGCATTTGAGATTGCACAACCGGCCGAACCAGCGCCGTCATTTGAATATCATCCGGCGGCAAAAGTTCCTGAGCCTGAGCCAGTGGCACACACGCCTGCGCCAGCAGAGCTTGCTCCCGAGCCTGTTCCTGCATCGCCGGCGTTTGTTGCGCCGCCTTCTGTCGCGACACCGGTACCCGTGGAAGCAGCGCCTTCGCTCATCCATAATGCAATCGCGTCAGTAGAAGCGGCCGCAGTTGCCGCCGTAACCGACATAGGATCTGACCACCACAATATTGCGCAGGCTATCCATCGCGTAATGGAGCGGTTGAAGCCGGAACTAGTGGAAGAAATCATGCGTGAACTGAAGCCAAAGAAATAGACTGGCAGTTTTCTAACTTTGCGGGGCGATGCTTGATTGCATCGCTTTTGCTTTTTGCCGGCAACGCACACCCGGGCAGCAATTCAAAGGTTGCCTTCAAGCAGCAGCGCTGGCGTAAATGTTGGCCACAACTGCGCGTCTACAGCGCGAATCTAACTGCTTATCAACGTGCTCCTTATTATTGCGTGCTCAATGAGCACGGGAGCACCGCCAAGATTCTGACAGGGAGAAAAGTTATGCGCCGTGTTTTAGTGCTTTCCGCAATCGCTGCCGCGTTTGTGCTGGGTTTGGGGACCCAGGCAAATGCGCAGTCTATTCCACCAGGTTCCTATCAACAGACTTGCAAGAATATTGATTTCCACAATGACGCGCTGGCCGCAAATTGCCAGGATTCAAGCGGCCATTGGCAGAGCGCTCTGCTGCATGACGTGCAGGGCTGCCGCAGCGACATTATCAATGACGATGGTTCTTTGCGCTGCAGCCGCGGCGTTGGCTATCAGAGCCAGAATCAAGCTGGATTGCCCGGCGGAACCTATACGCAATCCTGCCAGGAAATACACCCACATGGCGACGACCTTGAAGCGCGCTGTCCCACCGCGAGCGGTGACTGGAAAAACGCCAAGCTGGAGGACTACAACAACTGTCATGGCGACATTGTGAATGACAATGGCAAGCTCCGCTGCATTGTGACCCCTGGATATCAGGCTGCGCCAACGGTGGAAGTCGCCGTGGGCATCAATGGGCCGTACACGCAGACCTGCAAAGACATTAAGAATCACGATGGCGTGTTGGAAGCTCGCTGCCAGACCCGCGGCGGCGATTGGCACCGGACCAGCATGAATGATTTTGCCGGATGTCACGGTCAAATCATTAACGATGATGGCGAACTCCACTGCGTGGTGGGTGACGGCCGCTATCCCGTAGCTACCAGTGTTGGCCTGCCGCCGGGCTCTTACACCGGATCCTGCGATGGAATCCACACGCACGGTGACGATCTTATAGCTCATTGCCAGACTCGCGATGGCGGTTCACGCGACGCCAAGCTCGATAGCTTCCAGAACTGCAAGAGCGAAATCATCAATGACGACGGCCATCTGCGTTGCGAAAAATAGCCGCGAAGAATAACAGCGCGTTCACTCGCGTAATCAATCCGCGCAATCAGGAGCCACTCTATTCAGGCTGCTGGTTGCGCGAGTTTTGTTTTTAACTTGCTTGGAGGGGGGGTGGACTAAAAAATATCGTCTAGTGAAATACATTTAAAAAGCAAAAGCTTTTACCATAAAGGACACGAAGGAACACAAAGGAAAAACAAGCAACCGCCGAAGACACCACGGAATTTTAATCCCGAAGCTCATCAGTAGCCTCAGTGAAAATCAGTGGTAAGTTTTATTTTGATCCGCGTAATCCGTGTAAATCAGCGGTAAGACATGGCGGCTGTTATGCCAAGTGTTTGCGCTGCGGTTTGCTCACATCGGCAGTGCGCTTGTAATATCGACTATTAGCCCCTGAGCTCAAATGTCACACGAACTTCCAAAAACCTACGACCCCAGCGCCATTGAGGTCCGCTGGGCGGAATACTGGGTCGCGGAAAAGCTGTTTTCCGTGAGGACGCCGGAGCCTGGCTCCGCGGAAGCCCAAAAGCCAATCTTCACGCTGCTGCTACCACCGCCCAACGTTACGGGCCGTCTGCACATGGGCCACATGCTCAACCAGACAGAGATGGATATCATCATCCGCTGGAAGCGCATGAGCGGCTTTCTCACGCTTTGGCTGCCCGGAACGGATCACGCAGGCATTGCCACGCAGATGATGGTGGAACGCCAGCTGGCCACGGAAGGCAAGAGCCGGCAAAAGCTGGGCCGCGAAGCTTTTCTGGAGCGCGTGTGGGAGTGGAAAAAGCTTTACGGTGGCGCCATTCAAGCGCAGATGAAGCGGCTGGGCGCCTCAGTGGATTGGGACCGCGAATACTTCACCATGGACGAGAACCTGTCTCGCGCCGTGACAGAAGTTTTTGTCCGCCTGCATGAGCAGGGACTGATTTATCGCGGAAAATATATCGTCAATTGGTGTCCGCGCTGCATGACCGCCATCTCTGATCTGGAAGTGGTGCACGAAGACTATGCAGGCAAGCTGTATCAGATCAAATATCCGCTGGCGGACGATCCTACAAAGTTTTTGACCATCGCCACCACGCGCCCGGAAACCATGCTGGGCGATTCCGCGGTTGCGGTGAATCCTAAAGACGAGCGTTATACAAAGCTGGTCGGCAAAAAGCTGCGCCTGCCGCTCACGGACCGCGAAATTCCCATCATCGCCGACGACTACGCTGATCCGCAATTCGGCAGCGGCGCAGTAAAAGTTACGCCCACGCATGATCCCAATGACTTTCAGATTGGCCTGCGTCACAACCTGCCGCAGATCAATATTATGGACGACCAGGCGCGCATCAATGAGAATGGCGGCTCTTACGCTGGCCTGGATCGCTATGAAGCACGCGAGAGAATCCTTCGTGATCTGGAAGAGCTAGGTTTGCTCGTCGGCATAAAAGACCACGCATACGCCATCGGCAAATGCGACCGCTGCAAGACGATTGTTGAGCCGCGGCTTTCCACGCAATGGTTTATCAAGATTCAGCCGCTGGCTGACCGCGCGATTGAAACCGTGGAAAAATCTGAAATCAAATTCACGCCAGAGAATTACGCCAAAACGTATTTCGAATGGATGCGCAACATACACGATTGGTGCATCTCTCGCCAGCTCTGGTGGGGACATCGCATTCCCGCGTGGCATTGCCAGTGCGGTGAGATCATTGTCGCGCGCTCCGCGCCGGAAAAATGCGCCAAGTGCGGTAACAGCAAACTTGAGCAAGACCACGACGTACTCGATACATGGTTTTCCTCCGGCCTTCTGCCGTTCACAGCATTCGGATGGCCGGAAAAAACGCGTGACCTGGATTTCTTTTATCCCACCACGCTGCTGCTTACCGGCTTTGACATTCTGTTTTTCTGGGTGGCCCGCATGATTATGCTGGGCTGCCACTTTATGGCCGACCATCCGCAAGGCAGCGTGCCTTTTCAAAATGTTTACATACACGCTCTGGTGCGCGACGCCGAACGCCAAAAGATGTCCAAGACCAAGGGCAACGTGATTGACCCGATTGGGGTCACGGAAAAATACGGCACGGATGCTGTGCGCTTTACGCTGGCATCCATGGCATCCCCCGGCACGGACATTGCTTTTTCTGAGAGCCGTACGGATGGCTATCGCGCTTTTGCCAACAAGATCTGGAACGCCGCGCGCTTCATGTTCATGAATCTTGATCGCGTGAACACTGCTGGTTCCA
>DASZMF010000662.1:0-4509 GCA_035552035.1 Candidatus Angelobacter sp. | reverse complement strand
TGATGTTTTAAATAAAATCATTATCGCTGCCAAGAAATCTAAAGCCATTCCCGTAAAATTTAAAAAGTATCTGTAAATTCGAACTATCCAACAGTTTGTCTCACCATTTTATTGACACAACTTGCGCATATCTTTTACGCTGACTTCAGCGCGAAAGGGCGCATCCAGTCCGCGGAAAGGGCCGTGCCCACCTTAGCAAAAAATATTTCACGAACTTTCTTTCAGCCTGATTCGTGCGGACCCGCAGGCGCAACCTTGAAAGGAAGGTCGTTTGATGGATGCCAACCCGATACCTGCTCGCGCCACTCCTTTACCTGCTCGCGCTAGCCTTGAGCAATATAAAAAACAAGCCAAAGATTTGCTGAAAGCTTATCGTTCCGCTGACGTGGAGACGATTCGCCGCGTTAAGAAGATTCATCCGCGGTTCGAAAAACTTTCTGAGCCGGGATTTGAAATCACCAAGTTTGCGCTGGCCGATGCGCAACTGGTGATTGCCCGCGAACATCGCTTTGAAAGCTGGCCGAAATTTGCCAAACACATTCAAGAAGTAGCGCGCAAAAGCGCGGCTCTCTCTCTGGATAATCCTGTAACAGCGTTCATCAAAGAGGCAATCTGGCTCGGGCCGATTGATCGCGCTGAGTTGATACTAGCTTCGTATCCTGCGATTGCGCAGAGCAGCATTCACGTTGCCGCAATTCTTGGCGACGACGCCACGGTGCGCAAATTTATCGCGCAGGATAAAGCTCTTGCCACGGCCAAGGCCGATCCTTTTGGCGGCGACGCGCTGGTTTATTTGTGTCTTTCAAAATATCTTCGTCGCGACAAAAAGCGGTCTTCCGGTTTTTTGCGCGCAGCCACAGCGCTGCTGGATGCTGGCGCTGATCCGAACACAGGCTTTCAATCCGCTGACGAGTATCCTGATTTTGAAACTGCGCTTTACGGCGCTGCGGGCGTGGCGTTTCATCCGGAGTTGACGCGCCTTCTGCTGGAGCGGGGCGGCAATCCTAATGACAATGAAACACCGTATCACTCGCCCGAAACCTACGACAACGCTACTCTGCGCGTGCTGGTGGAGAGCGGCAAACTTACACCCGACAGCTTGACAACCATGCTGGTGCGCAAAGCCGACATACATGACAGCAAAGGCATGAAATATCTGCTGGAGCATGGCGCTGATCCTAATCGACCAACCATGTGGCGCGTAACCGCGTTGCACCAAGTGCTGCGACGCGACAATGGCATGGAGAACGTAGAAGCTATGCTCGATCATAACGCCGATCCAACACTGCACAGCGGCCTTGAAGGCCGGTCAGGAATCGCCATTGCCGCGCGCCGCGGCCGAGGCGATGCGCTGGCAGCATTCCAGCGCCGCGGAATCTCTATCGCACTGGAAGGCGTAGACAAGTTGATTGCCGCGTGCGCCATGAATGATGAAATCGCGATCCGTGCGATCACCGCTGCTGCGCCGCAACTTGTAGCCGATCTCAAAACCGAAGGTGGCAAAGTACTGGCCAAATTTGCGGGCAATGCAAACATAGAAGGCGTTCGCCATCTGCTCGATCTCGGCATAAAGGCAGACGCTTTATTCCCTGACGGCGATCCTTATTTTGACATCGCGAAGAACAGCACTGCGTTGCATGTTGCTGCGTGGAAAGCGCGGCCGAAAGCCGTGAAGCTGCTGATCGAACGCGACGCGCCGATTGACCCACTCGACGCCAAAGGCCGAACGCCGCTTATGCTCGCCGTAAAAGCCTGCGTGGATTCCTACTGGACAGAGCGTCGCTCGCCAGAATCAGTGGAAGCGCTGCTGCGCGCAGGAGCGTCTGCGAACAACGTAGAATTTCCGTCAGGCTACGCGGAAGTGGATACACTGCTGGCGACGCATAAAAAATGATCTCTGAGAAATCTTCTGATTAAAGAAATTTTCTGATTGAAGAGCAGCTATGAATCAATGTGACGTGGCGCGTTCGCTGCTCTTCAGCAGTTCATTCACAATCGTCACCAGTTCTTCCGGATTCACCGGCTTCTCCAGATACAAATCCGCCAACGGCTCAGCCGCCTGAAACGCTTCAGCCACGTAGCCAGACACAACTACTACGGGCATGCTGCTGTTACTTTTGGCGGCCTGCACCACGGCACGGCCATTGGCGTCGCCCAGTCGCCAGTCTGTGACCACGGCGTCATAGGTATTGCTTTGAAGTTTTTCCATCGCATCGCGAGCCGATGTGGATGCAGTCACCGTGTGCCCTGCGGATTCTAGGATGGCGCATTTCAAAGTGACTACATGCGGTTCATCGTCGACGCAAAGGATCCTGGCCATATTGGACGCCCTTTAACGCTGACGCGCTCATACTTTCAGGCGCGCCTTCGGAAAGAATAATAGCCGTCTATACGAGAGCAGCTAAATAAAACTGCCCTATTCTCAAGCAGCAATCGCGGGAAGTCAAATAATCACTGCATTTCCCGCCGCTTCATCACTTCTTATGCCACAGGCCTTAATCCTCTTCACAAAACACCGGGTTCGGCTCCGGCCATCGCCCCAAAATCAGGAACTCCGGCCGGAGTCTCTCCCTTGTTCAGCCTTAGAACCGCCAGACCACGCCCACCGAGGGCTGCGACAGGTTTGTATAGTTATTGCTACCCAGTCCAAGCTGGAAGTCTGGAATTCTATACAGATAATCTCTGTACTCGGCGCGGAACGCCAGTGAGTGGTTGATATCAAAGTCAACGCCGCCGCCAAACACAAACGTGCCTTTGGTGCTGCCATTCCCTGTGGTGTTATCAATACCAAGCGATTGATTGTTGAACGAATTGGTTGGGCGGAAAAACAGCCCGCCAACACCGGCCAGTCCATAAGGCCGTATCCTGCTATGTGGCGGAGCGGTTATTACCGCAGCGGCTGTGAGTTCATGAATGCCGGATTGGATATCCACCTGACCAAAGGTGGGGTCAAAGTAGGTCTGGGTGTCACGCGTGTAGCCATAATCGCCCTGCACCGCGAACCACGGCTTTAAATTGTAACGATAGCCCAGCATAATGCCGCCACTATCGCTGGCATGGTGCGGGACAGCAATATTGTCCTGGTTTTGAGGTATATCAATAAGCCCTTGAACGCTGACAGACGATCGACTGTCCTGGGCGAAGCCGCAGGCAATAAACAGAAAAATAAATGCAAATGCAGATAAGACAGAACTTCTTCTCATCGCGGATAAATCTCCTTGCGTGTATTAGGTAGTTGCTTGGTTAACTAAAACGTTTGACGCTACCTATAACCCCAAAGGTTCGCAGAAGTCGTATAACTTGAGCATTCTTAACAAGCGCCAGTGCCGGATTTTTACATCTTTCTTTCTGCGCCTCTCTTTTCGCTTCTGCGCCTTCGTTAATAAAAAATAAATGACAAAAATGGATGACAAAAAATTGACCTTAATCCCCCCACAGCAGAATTCCCAGAATGGAAAAGAGCCGCGATCTCTCACGGCTCACTCCGGTTTTGTTTCGACTTTCCTGGGCTTTAGCCTGTTACGTATCAGGGCACGACTTTAGTCGTACCGTAAAGGGCCTCAAAGACCAGGGCTTTTGCCCCTGCCTACTTCTGTTCCGGCAACGGCGCTTCACCCAATTTCTCCGCTACGGATTTTGCCTGCGTGAACAACAGCAAATAATCCTGGCCGCCGGCCTTTGAATCCGTGCCAGACATATTGAAGCCGCCAAACGGATGCGCGCCCACCATTGCTCCCGTGCATTTGCGATTCAAATAAAGATTGCCAACATGGAAATCCGTACGCGCCTTTTCCAGCTTATCGCGAGATGTGCTGTACACCGCGCCCGTCAGCCCGAACTCAGTGTTGTTGGCAATCTCCAGCGCATCTTCAAAATTGCGCGCCTTGATCACCGCCAGCACCGGCCCAAAAACTTCTTCCTGGGCCAGGCGCGCCGTCGGTGCGATATCGGCAATCACCGTGGGCTGTATAAAGTATCCTTCGCCCGCTTCCGTTGCCGGACCGCCGCCAGAAATCAGCCGGCCTTCTTTCTTGCCGATCTCAATGTAGTTGAGAATGCTCTTCATCGCCTTCTCGCTCACCACCGGCCCCATGGCTTTATTTTCCGTGGGCTCGCCAATCACTATTTTCGATACGCGCTCTTTCAGCCGTTCCACAAACACGTCGTAAACTTTTTCATCCACGATCACACGTGAGCACGCCGAGCATTTCTGCCCCTGGAAGCCGAACGCCGCCTGCGCCGTTCCTTCCACTGCAGCGTCAAGGTTTGCGTCTGCATCAACAATGATCGAATCCTTGTCGCCCATTTCCAGGATCGTCCGCTTGATCCACTTCTGTCCGGACTGCGGCTTGGCCGCGCGCTGGTTAATGTCCAGCCCAACTTCTTTCGATCCGGTAAATGCAATAAACCGCGTCTTCGGATGCTCCACCAACCCCGCGCCAAAAGTCGATCCTGAACCAGGGCAGAAATTCACCACGCCATCCGGCAAGCCCGCTTCCTGCAATACTT
>DASZMF010000661.1:0-1979 GCA_035552035.1 Candidatus Angelobacter sp. | reverse complement strand
AACGCTCTGATGCACTGGACCACGGAAGAACAGAAGCGCCGCTTTCTGCCCAAGATGGCCAGTGACACGGTGGGCGCTTATGCGCTGAGCGAGGCTTCGTCCGGCTCAGATGCATTTGCCATGCAGACGCGTGCCACGCTTAAGGGCAGCGAATACATCATCAACGGCCGCAAGCTGTGGATCACCAACAGCAAAGAAGCGGGCGTCTTTATTTTATTTGCCACGCTTGATCCGGCTGCGGGATACAAGGGCATTACGGCTTTCATTATTGAAAAAGATTTTCCCGGATTCACCGTCGGAAAGAAAGAAGACAAGCTGGGCATACGCGCTTCCAGCACCTGCGAACTGATTCTGGAAGATTGCAAGGTACCCAAAGAAAATGTTCTGGGCGAAGTTGGCAAAGGCTACAAGATTGCCATTGAAACACTGAATGAAGGCCGCATTGGCATTGGCGCGCAGATGCTTGGTTTGGCGCGCGGCGCATGGGAGAGCGCGCTTAAGTATTCGCAGGAGCGCAAACAATTCGGCAAAAGCATTTCAGACTTCCAGGGAGTCCAGTTTCAGCTGGCGCAGATGGCCACGGAAATTGAAGCCGTAAAGATGATGGTCTATAACGCGGCGCGCATGAAAGACGCGAAAATGAATTTTGTGAAAGAAGCAGCCATGACCAAGCTGTTTGCCTCACAGGTGGCGGAACGCGTGGCTTCATTGGCCGTGGAGATTTACGGCGGCAACGGATTTACCAAGGAATATCCGGTGGAAAAGTATTATCGTGACGCCAAAATCGGCAAGATTTATGAAGGCACATCCAACATGCAGCTGCAAACCATTGCAAAAATGCTGCTGGGCGGCAAATAAGGGAGCGGGAAACGGGCGAACTGTGTTAAAGTAAGTCGCATAGAATCAGTGTTTTGTAGTGGGGTTACCTTTTCTGTCAGGGACTTCCCGATTGTTTCTGAAGATTAAGGTGGTTTAAACTACTGTGAATTTTCCGGGCTGCTCATCCCAAATTTTTAGAGACTCGACACTTGTAAGGGCAGGAGTAAAAGTTGGGCCAGGATCCCCAGAAGGAACTGCAAGACCTTAAGACCGTTCATACCTTTTACCTTGGGCTTCTCGAAAAGAACCTGGGTCATGGTGTGCCTGTTCCTGCTGAGATCAAGTCTGAATCTCCTGAGAACGCCGAACTCAACCACAACTTTAAGATGTGGCTGGACCTTCTGGATCTGGCGCTTACGCCGCCCCTTGTGCGGGACGCGCTGAAAACTATTCCTGGCTTTGAAACCGCGCACGCCCTGCTGCGCTACTTCACCAGCAAGTCATCGCAACGCTCCGGCGATCGCGACAAAACCGATTGCATCATTACCTATCTCTTTCGCACACCTGCACAAGGTGACCAGCCATTAGGTTGGCAACGGCCCGAAGTGGATAGCTCCTATGCATTCATCTCACAGTCCGCGCTGGCGTTTGAAGCGGAGATCTACCGCGCGTTAGACGATGTGCCAACTGCAACCATGCCCGCCGAACATGTAACGCTGCTGCAGGAATTTGAATATCTTTACCAGGAGCTGGATGAGTTCAGGCATTTTGACCAGATCATTGACGCTGGAATTGTGCAGCGCGTGCGCGAGCTGAAACAGTCACTGGGTAAATCCTTTTATCACCCGGATTCACTGGCCAATCTCGCCGTATGGAATGATATTTTTGGGCGCAAATTTGACGAACTGTTCCACGATGCCGCTGTGCAGATCAAGGCCTTTGCTGACACCGTGCAGCGAGACGGCGGCAGCATACTCTCGCGCGTGGAAGGCGATATCACGGTCAAAAACCTGAGCGAGGTTGAGACGGCGCAGATTCTGGCGGAAGACTACCAGTTTGCCCAGGACGAATTCCGTAAGGTATCCAAGTATAAAAAAGTGGTGGACAGCAAACGCCCCGTGAGACTTTCACCGGGCGGGCAGAGGCAGCAGGCGCCGCCA
>DASZMF010000660.1:0-5770 GCA_035552035.1 Candidatus Angelobacter sp. | reverse complement strand
ATCTATACACGGGTGCTGGCGGATTTGAAGACCTTTGTCGGGACCAAGAATGATGTCGTACTGTTTACAGCTTCAGGCACGGGTGCCATGGAAGCAGCGGTAGCGAACCTGACTTCTCCGGGCGATAAGGTTCTGGTTGTGACTGCGGGCAAGTTTGGCGAACGATGGGAAGGTCTGGCCAAAGCTTACGGCTGCGATCTGGAAACGGTGCGCTCTCCTTACGGTGAGACAGTTACACCGCAACAGGTTCGCGAGAAATTGAAGCCTGAACACAAAGTGCTGTTTGTGCAAGCGACGGAAAGCTCTACTGGTGTGCGGCACGATGTGGAAGGAATTGCGCGGCTCCTGAAGGGCACTGAGACATTGTTTGTCGCCGACGCAATCACGGGCCTGGGCACAACGCATTTTGATGTGGATGGTTGGGGCATCGACGTATTAATTGGCGGCTCACAAAAAGCTGTGATGGTTCCACCGGGACTGGCTTACTGCTCAGTGAGTGATCGCGCATGGCAGCGCATGGAGACCACCAAAAATCCGCGCTACTACTTTGATCTGCGCAAGGAGCGCAAGAACGGCGCCAAGGGTGAATCTGCTTATACACCTTCAACTGCGCTGGTCGCGGCGTTGGATGCAGCGCTGGCTTACATTCGCGAACAAGGCGGCGGTGATCTCGCGGCCGGACGCAAACTTCTTGTCGATAACGCAGAAACCGCAGCAGCCATGACACGCGCTGCAGCCAAAGCGCTGGGGCTAAAACTTTTTTCTGCCGCTTCACCAGGTGCTGCGCTTACGGCAATCGCCGCGCCGGATGGCGTGGACTCCAGCGATATTGTGAAAGCCTACCGCAATCACTTTGGCGCGATCATCGCCAACGGTCAGGGTGAGATGAAGGGCCAGCTCTTCCGCATCGCACACCTTGGTTACTACGACTATCTGGATACCATCGCTGCTATTGGCGCGCTGGAACAAGTGTTGTTTTCCATGGGGAGACCCATCGAACTTGGCTCCGGATTGCGGGCCGCACAGCAGGTGTATGCAGAGTCCACACAACCTGCGATGGCCGCAAAATGAAGATCATTATCGCAGAAAAAGTTGCTGCCAATGCCGTCCAATTGCTGAAAGACGAAACTGACTGGACCGTCCTGACTCATGACCAACTCCCTGACGGTCTGGAAAAAGCGCTGGCCGATGCCGACGCGTTGATCGTCCGCTCGGCGGTAGATGTAAACGAAAAAATTCTGCGCAGTGCGCCGAAGCTGCGCGTGATTGGCCGCGCAGGCGTTGGCGTGGACAATATCGATCTGGAAGCAGCGACAAAAGCGGGCATCGCCGTGATGAACACGCCCGGAGCCAATGCTGTGGCTGTGGCCGAACATACGCTGGCTCTGATGCTTTCTTTGGCGCGTCATCTGAGCCGCGCCGATTGCACCACGCGCGCAGGCAAATGGGAAAAGAAATCTCTGCAAGGCACGGAGTTGCGCGGCAAGACTCTGGGCATTGTGGGGCTGGGACGCATTGGCATGGAAGTGGCGCGGCGCGCACGCGCTTTTGATATGAAGATTCTCGCGCATGATCCGTTTGTCTCCGCAACGCTGGCGCGAGAGCAAGGCATTCAACTGGCTGAGCTTGACCAGGTCTTTGCCGCGGCTGACTATCTCACGCTGCATGTAGGCCTCACTCCGCAAACCGGCGGCATGATCAATGAAAAGTCCCTGGCACGCATGAAAAAAGGCGTGCGCATTATCAACTGTGCGCGCGGCGAACTGCTGGAAGAAACCGCGGTAGCCGCAGCGCTGGCCAGCAAACAGCTCGGTGGAATTGCGCTGGATGTCTTCACCGAAGAGCCTCCTAAAAATTCGCCGCTACTGGCGCTGGAAAACGTGATTGCCACACCGCACATTGCCGGATCAACCAATGAAGCACAGGACGCCGTTGGTTTGCAGATCGCCAGCCAGGTGCGCGAATACCTGAAGCGCGGCGTGATTCAAAACGCAGTGAACATGCCGTCGATTGACCATCAGCAATATACGCAGATGCAGCCGTATATCGCGCTGGCGGAAAAGCTAGGTGCGTTCTTGGCCAACATTGTTTCTGCGTCGGGATCCATTCAGGAAATCTCCATTCGTTACAGCGGACGCCTCACCGAGTGGAACACCGAACTGATTCGCAACGCCGCTATCCAGGGCGTATTGAACCAGCGGATTACTTCTGAACGCGCCAATGTTGTGAACGCAGCGGCCATTGCCCAGGAGCGCGGCATCCAGGTGCATGAAAACAAAAAATCAGACGACGCGAGCGGCAGCGCCGACGTAATTACCGTTCTCTTAAAGACTACAGCCGATGAACGCCTGGTACGCGGCGGCGTGCTGCGCGGAACTTCTTTGCGGCTGCTCGGCGTTGACGCAATCGATATTGAAGTTCCTCTGGGCGGCAATCTCATCTACCTCCGCAACCAGGACGTTCCCGGAGTAATCGGCAAAGTGGGAACTCTGCTGGGCCGCCATGGCGTAAACATTGGCAATTTTGCTCTGGGCCGCAAAGAAGATAAAAATGGCGCTGAAGCAATTGCCGTGGTCCAGGTTGATTCTCCTGCGCCAGAAGCGGTGTTGCAGGAGATTGAAAAACTGCCAGAGATGCACGAGGTACGCGGCCTCAAACTCTAAAAGTGATTCGTTTAGATGCCTAGGCCCGCTTCCGGCTGCGGGTTCCTACTTTCACGTCAAAGGTAAAAGGCAGCTTCTTCGGCGGATAGCACGCATTGTTGTCGCAAGCCTGGTAACGCAACTCGCCATGAATGGTGTAAGTCCCGGTTGAAGACGCGGTCGGCGCAACTATTACGCCCTTCACAACAAAATTTCCTGAATACACGCTGAGCTTGGTGCTGGGATCAAATGGAAAGCTCATCTGCTTGCCCACCGGATACTCCAGCTTGCCCAAAGCAACTTCGCCAGGAAGAGAAAAATGCAACTGCGTGGGGATCAACTCTTCCGCCAGCGGCTGGCTGGAATTGATGTGATACGGCTCCTGCACCTGGAAAGTAAATTGAATCGGCGTGGAGTGTCCGGGTGTTACGGCGGCACTGCTGGCCGAAACAAAATTCACAAACACGCGGCCTTGCGGCGCGGGCTCCTGTGCGCCTAAAAAGCTCACACACAAAGCAAATAAAAATAGACGGTAAATTTTCATGCTGCTCCCGTGCTGCCTGCGCAAGCTAGCTACCTTGTTGCAACGCCTTCTTCACGGCGTCTTCTATTACGGATTCGCCGGCCAGACCAACAGTCTCATCCACCACTTTGCCAGACCGATCAATATAATAAGTCAGCGGCAGCCGATCCACGCCGCCATAAAGGTCGCCAACTTTTTCCGTGCCTTTCAGCACAATGTAGTTCACGCCCATCTTGTGGGTGAAATCGTTGATTTCCTTGTCGTCCGTGTCGTCCATGGCCACACCCACAATTTGCAGCCCTTGCGGACCGTACTTCTTTTGCAGGTCCACCAGCCACGGCATTTCAATCTTGCACGGACCACACCAGGTCGCCCAGAAGTTGAGCAGTACTGCCTTGCCGTGCAAAGAAGCAATGGGAATAACCTTGCCGTCAGGAATGCTCTTCAGCTCAAACGTTGGCGCAATTGAACCTTTGGCCGGATCGCCTGAATTCTGCAGCGACGACGAAGCTGCCTGCCCGTTCGTGGCAACGTTGGCGTTGGTCGGCGGCATCTTGCTTGCTCTCTTGCCCACCAGCAAAAGTCCGGTAATCACCACTACAACCGCAAGAATAAAAATGACATTTCGATTCACGTACAGGTCCTCACAAAGTAAAGCGATTTAAGAATCCAAGATAACTGGAAAGCAAGGCAAAACGGCCCATCAGAATTAACACACCCAATAGGATCAAAACGACCCCACTGCCAACCTCCCATGCATGGAGATATCGCCGAAAGCGCGCATAAAACACCATGAAGCGATCAATCGCAATGGAGGTCAACAAAAACGGCACAGCCAGCCCCATGGAATAAAGCCACAGATAAAGTACGCCTTTAGTCACCGTCTCAGTATTGCCGGCATATCCCAGGATGATGGAGAGATACGGGCCAAGACACGGTGTCCAGCCAAAAGCAAAGGCAAACCCAACCAGAAACGCCCCAATCGGAGAATTTCCGCCCTTGATGGAATGGAGCCGCTTATCAGCGTAGAGCGCCTTGATCTTAAAAACACCGGTCAAATGCAACCCGAAAATGATAATCACGATCCCGGCAATCCAGCTAAGCGGTTTTTTGAACTGATGCGCCAATTGGCCCAAACCCGTAGCCACTGCGCCCAGCACAACAAACACTACAGTAAAGCCCAGAATAAACATCAGGGAGTGCAGGATGACCGTACCCAGCAGCTTATTGTCTTTATCTTTTAGTTCTTCCACGCTGGCGCCGGAAATAAGAGAGATGTATCCGGGAACCAGAGGCAGCACGCACGGCGATAAAAATGAGACGATTCCGGCAAGAAACACGGCAATCGGTAAAGGTAATGAGGACATAAGCCTTTCTCTTGCTTACATAAAGAAGGATTCCCTCATTGTAATCTGGTTACAAATTTTCTTATAGCCCAGAATCGTTACCTTGGAGCCCGGCGGCGGCAAATTCACATTTCTAAACAGAAAAACCCAGCCATTCATCACAAATGGCTGAGTTGCAAAGGATAACCCCGCTAAAACCGGCTTTACTCCAAGTCTATCTACTCAAGATCTTATCTACTCAAGATTCGTGCTACTCCAGATTCGTCAGCGTGGTGGTGGCAGCTTTCTTTTTGGGTGTCGGCGCGGCAACCGTCTTTTCCGGCTGCGTGTCGTCCACAATAATCTTCTTCACGCCCTGGTCCATCACAATCTGGGGTGCTGCTGGCTGTGCTGCAACTGCCGCAGTCACCTTCCGGCTTGCGGGCTGAGCTGCCAGAGCTGGAGCAGCAGCGGCAGAATAAGTAGTGCGGACGCTGCGGCTCTCCATGTTCGCAGAAGACTGCTGAATGTAATTCGAGAGTGCCCGACGCACCCGCGCCATCGCCGAGTAATCTTCCACCAGCGGAGCAGCATCGCCCTTCTTGCCTTCAGCCTCACTCGCGGCAATCAACGAATCCACCGCTTCGCATACCAGGCTCACATCGTCATAAAGCTTGAACGTGGCAGAGATGCTTCCACGCGAGGCCTGCACATCATGAATCAACCCCGGAAGTGCGTTTGCCAGATTGCGCTGCAATGATCCCGCAGCCTGCTTGGCCTGGTCTTTGTGCGCGCCATCTTTCAGAAAGCCCGACTTCCATCCCGCTTTCCACGTTTCCACGTGCAGGTTTGCAATGTCGGTTTGCGTGGCCTGAGAAACGCGGTCCAGATCAACCAGCGTGGTGTTCAGGTCCGTGTGGCCGGTGCCGGCCATGCTGACCTGTGAGCGTTGCACGCCGCGCGACTGTGCCGCCAGGTTTGAAACGCTGTAAAAACTCAAGGTGATAATGGCGACTGTGGCCAGACTTTTCTTCATAGCAAAACTCCCTCACAAAGTGATGTAAGGATAGCGTCACTTCCCAAAAACCAGCGCATTACCGAGGGTCAATTACTGAGGGACACGCCAGCCAACAAACCAGGTCCTGGCCCGTTTGGATGGGAAAAGGTTAAGAAAGCTGCTTCCAAATTGCCCTTTCCTTTGACCGATGCTCGTCGGATTCACCCATGCACATTGGATTCACCCATGCTCATGTGGCACCGCCGCCCTCGGCGGTGGAGGT
>DASZMF010000659.1:0-3880 GCA_035552035.1 Candidatus Angelobacter sp. | reverse complement strand
TTCTTGACGGATGTAAGAGAAGCGTTCCATGAAGCCAAGGCCAAAGAAGCTTCAGGCTCTAACTAAACCAAACACGCAGATCAATACAAAAGAAAACAGGCGCGCTCTTTTAGGACGCGCCTGTTTCATGCGCAAGCGGGGATGGGCTTGCCACTACTTTGCTCTGCAAATCTCCGTCCAGAAAAAATGCCGCTGTTTAAT
The DNA here is from genome assembly GCA_035552035.1 of Candidatus Angelobacter sp. Classification (GTDB taxonomy): domain Bacteria; phylum Acidobacteriota; class Terriglobia; order Terriglobales; family Acidobacteriaceae; genus Angelobacter. The sequence continues at coordinate 3,679 of DASZMF010000659.1, read as the reverse complement.
AAGGTTCCTTCAACGTAGAGAGCTGCTGGCGATGGCTGCGGCTCAGCGTAACCTGCTGGCCTGAAACCAGTGTCACCAGATATTTGCCGCTGAAAGACCTTCGCAGTTCGTGAATGCGGTTTCTGTTCACGATCACCGAGCGGTGTATCTGCACAAAATCCCGCTCCGGCAGCTTGGCCGCGAATGTGCTTAGCTTCTCTCGCACCCGATAGTGCGCTGCGCCGGCATGCACACGCACATAGTTTCCTGATGCTTCAAAATATTCCACCTCGTCCAGCGAGACAAAAACCGTCCGTCCGCTGTCTTTGATGGGTAACCTTCCGCTGGTAACTACATTTTCTACTGCGCTCATACTCTTGCACCTGGGTCCAAAATATTTGGCTACAAATGATTTAGTTCGCGGTGTTGGCACACATTTCTTGTACGCGATCTTTCCTCGGTTAGACGGACAGAAGAAAAATTAGTCATAGTTTTTTCGCGGGATTTCTTGGAATATTTTTTTCGTTTGAAAACTAAAAGATTATTAGTTAAGCGCACATGCTCTTTAGTTCCAATAATGCATATGTTTTTCATCGGTAGTTTTCCAAAAATGAAAGTATGTATGTGTCTCATCACATTTTCAGCTTAAAATGCGGTTTTCGTGCACTTTCCATAATCATCCAATCGGACACTTCTCTCCCACTTCTCGTCACATTTGTTTTGCGGCTCGTCACAGGCAAATCTTGTACTTCTCAAAATGATCGCCCTTGGAACAGCAATTGCATTTATCAGGGCAACGCTGTGCGTGAACAAGTTTGTGCGCAGCATTCATAGGAGAAGTAAATGAACAATTACCAATACCATCCATTTCGACGGTTTTCTATTCAACGGTTTCTAGCTCAACCGTTTTCTATTCAAAGATTTCCGGTACAAAGATTTTCCGTACAACGATTCTTATTGGCAATCGTGACATTGGCATTGCTCTGCTCGGTCCCATCCATGGCCCAGGTTGTGAAAGGCTCCATCTCTGGCACAGTCATTGACCAACAGGGGGCCGTGGTTTCCAAGGCCAGCGTCAAGGCGACAAACAACGCCACCAACGTCGTTCTCGCCGCAACCACTGATTCATCCGGCTCATTCCACTTCAACCTGATTCCGGTTGGCGACTACAAAATAGAAATCACGGCCCCGGGCTTCAAGACCACAAGACAGAATAATGTTGAAGTGGCGGCCGGACGTGACAGCGGACTGGGTTCCATTGCCCTGACCGTGGGTGAAGTAAGCACAGCCGTTGAGGTTACTGCTGAAACTCCACTGATTGAGTCCACTCAATCACAGATCACCAACACCTTTGAAGGCACCCAGCTCTCTACTTTCGCCGGCCTTACGGAAAATCAGGGTCTGGACAATCTGGCGCTCTTCGTCCCCGGTGTCTCCTCCGCGCGCGATAACGGCTTCTCCAACGCCAACGGCGGCTCCGGCTTCTCCGTAAATGGCCTGCGCGGCCGCAACAATGACCAGCAGATTGACGGTCAGAACAATAATGACAACAGCGTGGGCGGCCCTGGGCTTTTCGTCGCTGATACCGAATTTGTTCAGCAATACATTCTTATCACCAACCAGTTTGGTCCGGAATACGGACGCAATGCCGGCTCAGTGGTAAACATCATTACTAAATCCGGATCCAACGCATGGCATGGCAGCGTGTATGAGCATGAAAACAACACCGCGCTCAACTCCATGACCAGCTTCCAGCGGCGCTTTGATACTGACGCGAATGGCAATCCTCTTACAAACATCCCACGCGCCAATGACGAATTTGGCGGCTTCACCATTGGCGGCCCTATCGTAAAGAACAAGGCGTTTTTCTTTGGCGGTTTCAACCAGGAACTCATCTCGCAGAACACCCTCTATACCAGCGCGGGATCAGTGCCAACGCCTGCCGGGCTGGCCACACTCAGTGCCTGCTTCCCTAATAGCCCGAGTCTCGCGGCCATCAAGAGCTTTGGCGCGTATGGAGTCTCCGCGGGCAGCCCAACGCCTTTCGGAACTTTTCTTAATAACGATCCGCTGTGCCCTGGTGTTCAGTTGGGCGGCGTTGAGCGCACACTGCCCACGCATACGCACAACTTCAACTGGGTCAATCGCTTTGATTGGCAGGCGGGATCAGATGCCATCATGGCGCGGTACTTATTTAATCGCGGCAATACTTTCAATATCGATGGAAGCGCTGGTGACGCCGCTGCCGGACTTCCCCTCAACGTGCCCGCCCTGAGCCAGGCCATCCTGGTTGGTGACACGCACAACTTCTCTTCGCGAATCGTGAATGAATTGCGCGTTGGCTTTGATCGCCTGAATGTTACCTTTGCCTCCAATACGCTGGGGACCATTCCAAACGTAGGCGGCGTGGATCAGGCGCTTACCCGCGTTACGTTCAATGATCCCACGCTGCAGCCGTTTGGCGTGAACCCCGCCTTTCCCCAGGGACGCATCGTGGATACCTGGCAGGGTCAGGACAATCTCAACTGGGTCAAAGGCAAGCACACCTTCAAGTTCGGAGCGAACTATACCTACCAGCGTTCGCCCAGCACGTTCCTGCCGAACCTGAACGGCGCGTTCCGCTTTGCTGACTGGGAATCATTCGCGGCAGACACACCCAACCGTGTACGCATTGCGGATGGAACGCCCACGCTCGATTTCCGCGAGCATGACACCTTCCTGTATGCCGGTGATGACTGGAAGCTCAGCCAGAGCCTTACTCTTAACCTCGGCATCACGTGGACCTATTACGGACAGCCGGCGAACCTGTTCAATGATCTGACGACGCAGCGCGAGAGCAATCCCGCGACCGCGCTGTGGCGCCCTGACATTCCGCTGGCTGCGCGCACCTCACCCAAACTGGATACACCAACCACCAGCTTTGGCCCCAGCGTGGGCTTTGCTTACACGCCGCATTGGGGAAATTTCCTCACTGGCAATGGCAAAACCGTTTTCCGCGGCGGCTATCGCTTGCTCTATGATCCGCCGTACTACAACATCTATTCCAATATCGCCAGCTCTGCGCCCGTGGTTTTCCTGAATACCTTTACGGGTTCGCAGATCACCGCCAACATGATTGTGCCGGCGCAGCCGTTTGGCCCGGCCATCCGCGCAGAACTGGGGCCGCAGTTGCAGAGTGGAGTATTTGATCCGCGCACCAATGTTGAAACCACCGTCTCCAACAATTTTGGTCCGGACAAAGTAAATAGCTGGAATTTGGGTTTTGAGCGCGAGCTTACCCGGAATTCAGCAGTGGAAGTGCGCTACGTTGGCAACCACGCCTATAACCTGTTCCAGACAGTCAATGGCAATCCAATCGTAACCGGCAACTCCACCGCGCCTGCGGGACTCACCGGTTGCACCAATTCACAAATTCTGCTCGGCCCCGGCCAGACCTCAAACCCTGCCACGGGAAGAGCGGATTGCTCCCAAGGCATAGTGTTGGAACGTAACAATGGTGGCTACTCCAACTACAACGGATTGCAAACCGAATTCCGCGCGAACAACCTGTTTCACCAGCTTGGCGTTCGTTTTGCTTATACCTACAGCCGCACGCTGGATAACGTAAGCGAAATCTTCAGCTCAGGCGCAGCCGGCAGCACGCTGGCCTTGGCCCAAAATCCATTCAACACTGGCGCCGGAGAATACTCCTACTCCGGAC
>DASZMF010000658.1:0-1645 GCA_035552035.1 Candidatus Angelobacter sp. | reverse complement strand
ATTGCAAATGGTATGACGTAGGGAAAGTGCAACATTGCATCTTTCAAACCAAACACAGTAAGAGCGGTCTTTTCGTACGAAGACATGCGTCATCATACCGTGATTATGCAAATTCCTGTCCTAATCCTGCCGCTGCTTCGGTGAACCCCTCTTATAACGGATTACATGCCTTTTCTTCAACTCTTTACTTCGTTTCTTCGTCAGAATAGAAGAACCACATTTTTTTAAAGGAGACTCACCAGAACGATGCGCAAGTCTGCGTTCATTTTTATATTTCTTCTTTGTTCCATGGGCAGCTGGGCCCAGAGTACCTATGAAAGCTCAGCCGGCGATGTGTTTCTTGGCTACTCTCTGCAAAATGGCGATACACTGCACAGTGCCAGCGGATTGGAAGCCGCGCTGACCGGCAACGTGCGTGACTGGTTTGGCCTGAAAGTCGATTTCAGCAGCCATTACAAATCATTCAACGGCGCTGGGGCGCGTACCTACAACACGCTGCTTGGACCGCAGCTGGCGCATAACATGGGCAAAGTACGGATTTATGGGCATGGCCTGGCCGGCGTGACGCACTTCAGCGGATTCGGCTTCAATAGCCAGAACAGCCTGGGCTGGGCACTGGGCGGCGGCGCGGATTACAACTTTGCCTCTCACTTTGCCTTCCGCCCGGTACAGCTTGATTACATTGGTTCGCGTCTTTTCTCAACCACGCAAAAAAACGTGCGCTATTCCGTGGGCTTTGTATATCGATTCTAAGAATCGCTCCTATTGAGTGAACCCGTTTGCAAGAAAACATGGCCGCTCAGGAACCCGATTTCAGAGCGGCTTATTTTTCATCCTGATTCCCTGCCTCTCACGTCGCCGCATCTAACTGTTATCATCTTGAATGGCTCGTAATATGGCTATATCCACACCTCCGCAACACGTGGACGTTGAGACGCTTCTAATTGAAGTAGCAGACGTGCTCAATACCACGCTTGACCTTGACACGCTTTTGCAGCGCGTGGCCGAGGTAGTGAAGCGCGTCATCGATTACGAAATATTTTCCATTCTTCTATTGAACGAGCGCGCGCAGGAACTGCGCTTCCGCTTCCAGATTGGCCATTCGCCTGAAGTTGCCGAGCGTATTCGCGTAAAAGTGGGAGAAGGCGTAACCGGACGCGCGGTAAAAGAACGCCGTACCATCCTGGTGGACGACGTCTCCAAAGACAGCCAATATATTGAGGCCGTGGCCCGTGTGCGGTCTGAACTGGCCGTGCCGCTGATCAATAAGAACCGCGTGATCGGCGTAATGGACCTGGAAGCGCGCCAGGCGGGCTATTTCAAAGAAGAGCATGCGCGCGTGCTGTCGCTCATTGCCTCGCGTATTGCCGTGAGCATTGAAAATGCGCGGCTTTATACCAGGATCGTGAAGCAGGCCGGAACGCTGGCCTTGCTGAATGAGATCAGCCGTGACCTCACCTCCATCCTGAATCTCGACCAGTTGCTCAAGCGCGTTGGCGACCTGTTATTAAAGGTCATCGATTACCAGATGTTTTCGATCCTGCTGCTCGATCCAACCAAGCAGAAGCTGGTGCATCGTTTCTCTGTGCGCTTTAAAGAAAATATTCAGATTAAGCATGACATCCCAGTAGATCGCGGTCTGGTT
>DASZMF010000657.1:0-4353 GCA_035552035.1 Candidatus Angelobacter sp. | reverse complement strand
ATCCGCATAAGCTGCTGCTTGGATCGGGGAGCCAGAATCGCTTTATCCGGTTAGAGTATGCCAGGACTCTGTCTGATCCGCACGTGGCAGCGCTCATCTCGGCTGCAGTGGAGCAAGGCAAAACGCCTTTGGCTGCCAGCGGTAAGGGGAAGCTGATTATCCGTTCAATTTCCGCGAAGCAGAGACCGCGCCGCAAGCCACGTTAGTACTAACGACTTGGGCCGCATTGCAAGCCTGCCTGAAGCTAAACATCACCTTTATTCAAAGGATACCAGCCACAGCCCTAACCGGCTTTGATAAAAGGCTTGATTTAAGGGAAACTCCCGATTTACTGCTGGCGCATCTACCGCTAAAGTAGATTTATACAATTCCTTACATAACTAACTATAAATATCTAGAAAATAACTATAAAACCAACTGCAAAATTGCTACTATCCACCTCGCATCCCCCGGTATAAAAACTTAAAAATGGATCCACGAGGGCGCGGATATCGGTGGAATCTGGGAGTTTTCCGTATGTCTAAAGCAGTAAGAATCATGTTGTCTACGGCTGTTCTGGCTTTCGGCGCCACTGGTCTCACGCAACCATGCCTCGCGCAAGGTACGTCTGATCCGTCGCACGCTGCTGCGCCACAGAATACGCCGGGTTCCGACCAGCAATCGGTGGTTGCGCCGCTTCCGGTCTTGAAGATAAAGACGCGCATGGTGGTGATTGACGTAGTTGCCCAGGACTCAAAAGGCAAGCCGATCAGCGACCTTAAGAAGGAAGACCTCACGGTGTTGGAAGATGGCAAGCCACAGAGCCTCCGCATTTTTAACTTTCAGCATCCTGAGGCTGCACCCGCTGGTCAGCCAAAGCTGCCTGCGAATCCCCCCAACGTCGTGGATAATCTGCCGCACTTTCAGTCAGGCCATGCTTTGAATGTAATCCTCATGGATTCCCTGAACACCAGCCCAATGAACCAGGCTTTCATGCGCGATTCCATGATCAAGTTTCTGGAAAAGCTGCCAGAGAATGAACCCATCGCCGTCTTTCTTCTGGGAGACAAGCTTCGCCTGGTCCAGGACTTTACGACAGATCCCACGGCCTTGAAGCAGGTGATACGCAGTTTCAAAGGTAAAAAGTCTCCTTATTTGAACGGTGGAGGACCTGATGTCGCCGCAGCCATGCCGGGCATGGCACAAATTCTTCCGCAGATGGCCATCCAGATCAAGGAATTTCAAGACCAGATAACTGGGATGGCGGATGACATCCGGGTGAAAATGACCCTCACCGCGCTTAACTCACTGGCCAGAACCTTGTCCGGCTACCCCGGACGCAAGAACTTAATATGGGTTTCAGAGGGATTCCCGTTTGATGTGTTGCTGACCAATGCTTCCGCCCGGTCCACCATGAATGATCGCAGTTACATGAACGATATTGCGCGCACGGGAAATCTGCTGAGTGACTATCAAATTGCCATCTATCCGCTGGATGCTCGCGGGCTGGCTGGTAGTGGCGCATTCAATGTTGCGGATTCTGATCAATTTGGCAATACAGCAGCGAGCCACACCCTGCGCGGCGGAATCGGCGGGCAGATGGACCGGGAATCTGATGCGCGGATGGGTGTACATGCCACCATGAATGATCTTGCCGATCGAACCGGTGGCCGCGCTTTTTACAATAACAATGACATGGAAGCAGCCATTCGCGAAAGCATTGATGACGGTTCAACCTATTACACTGTTGGCTACTATCCCGAAAACAAAGACTGGAACGGGGCCTTCCGCAAGATTCAGATAAAGTCGCAGCGCGGCGGCGTGAAACTCCGTTATCGCATCGGTTACTTCGCGGCGGACAGCGCTGCATTCGCAAAGCTGAATCCCAAAAAGCAGGACGAAGATTTTGATGAAGCTCTGGGCCTGGACCTTCCCATCTCCACGGCCGTGCCTTTCAAGGCCATGGTGATGCCGCCTTCGGATAAGACCCAGAATAAGTTGGTGGTGAATTACGGCGTTGATCCGCATGGGCTCACCTTTACCGAACTGGATGGCGGCCTGCGACAGGTCAACATGGAGTGTGCCGTGCGGGTTTACGCTAAAAAATCTCCGGACAAGGCGCTGGCCGTGGAAGCAGAAAAAATGGGCGGACAGCTGAAGCCGGAAGCCTATGACAAGGTGATGAAGAGCTTTTTCCCCTGCCGTGACCAGTTGACTCTTGCGCCCGGAGACTACCTTCTGCGGCTGGGCGTGCGAGACAATGAAAGCGGATTGATCGGAACAGCCAATGCGACCCTGACCATTCCAGCGGAAAGCGCGGTGAGCCAGCCCGCTGCCGTGAGCCCTGCCGCCGGTGCAGCCAAGCCTTGAGAATCCCGTTGTATGCGCGCTGCATCTAATAGGTACAGCAAGCGTTGACGGTAATTGAGCGGCATTTTATGGCTTCCTTGATTACTTTGCAGCAGGTCACCGTGTTCAGGGGCGGTGGCCATGGCTGTTTCTTCTTTCGCGATTAACTCGCCGGGCGCAAAAGCGCCTGCATTCGACGGATGGTTGTGGCGCGAATCCTTTCTGTGCTGGTTCTAATCTAATTGCCATAGGTAAAAGACAAATTTATGGTGGAAGGCCGCCGCTTTATTTGAGGGCGAGGCCGCTCCGGATTTACAATCACCTGTTTGTTCACGCGTTGATTTTCCACCAGAGGGAGCTCTACTGTGCCAGATACTATTTATGACGTTGCCATTGTCGGCGGAGGTCCCGGCGGATACACAGCCGCTTTCCGCGCCGGCCAGCTTGGGCTGAAAACCTGCCTCATTGAAAAAGAAAACTGGCTCGGCGGCACGTGCCTGCACGTAGGCTGCATCCCGACTAAGGCCCTGCTCTTTAACGCTGAAGTGTATGACCATTTGAAGGCCGCGGAGGAATACGGCATTGACGGCCTCGGCGCGGGCAAGCTGAACTGGAAGAATATTCAGGACCGCAAAAATAAGATCGTCACCAAGCACACCAAGGGCTTGGATTTTCTTGTCCGCAAGAATAAGGTTGACCGTGTGCTGGGCTTTGGCAAGTTGACCGGCCCGGCTAAGAATGGCGTGCACACCATCCAGGTGGAAAGCAGCAAAGGCGCAAGCGAAGTGAAGGCCAAAAACATTATTGTGGCCACCGGATCATACGCGCGCATGCTGCCCGGCTTGAAAGCGGACGACCGCATCCTCACCAATATTGAAGTGCTCTCACTGCCCGCCATGCCTAAGTCAATGGTCATCATCGGCTCTGGTGCAGTGGGCGTGGAATTTGCTTCCATTTATCGTTCGTTCGGCGCAGAAGTTACCGTGATCGAGATGTTGCCGCGCCTGGTGCCGGTGGAAGATGAAGAAGTGAGCAAAGAGCTGCTGCGGTCATTCAAGAAAAAAGGCATCAACTGCCTCGTGAATACCAAGGTTGAAAAAGTTGAGAAAACCAAAGACGGTGTCTGCGTGATGTGCACTCCACAGGGAGAAGCCACGCAGAAAATTGAGGCGGAAAAAGTTCTGGTCGCGATTGGACGCGGACCAAACACTGAGGGCATTGGCCTGGAAAAGCTGCCCGGCATAAAACTTGAGCGCGGCTTTGTCCATGTGAATGAGTGGATGGAGACCGGCGAGAAGGGCATTTACGCCATTGGCGACATCGTTGCCGGCATGCCGCAGTTGGCGCACGCCGGAGCCATGGAGGGCATTGTGTGCACCACGCACATTGCCGGCAAGCCAGCCAAGCCGATTAATAAAAACCATGTTCCGGGCTGCACCTATTGTGAGCCACAGATCGGCAGCGTGGGTCTGACAGAAGCAAAAGCCAAAGAAGCCGGATACGAAGTGAAGATCGGCAAGTTCCCGTTCACGGCGAACTCAAAAGCCACAATCATCAATAATCATGAAGGCTTTATCAAGGTCGTCTCAGATGCCAAGTACGGAGAGATTCTGGGCGTGCACATTATTGGTCCACTCGCCACAGAGCTGATCGCAGAAGCCGTAACCGCACTGGAACTGGAAGCGACCATCGAAGACATGATGTTTACCATCCACGCGCACCCGACGGTTTCTGAAGGCTTGCTCGATGCCTTTAGCGCGGTGGAGGGTAAAGCGATAAATGCGTAAAGGCAGTAGTTAGTACTTAGTATTTAGTAGTTAGCTTTTTCTGAAATCCCGAAGCGTTTAGCGAGGGATCCCTATCAGAACCGTGCTGTCTCAGGATGGCGCGGTTTTGTTTGCCAGACTCTTTTTGCAAGGCCACATTCTGCAGCTTAGATTTTTTGCAGCCTCAGTTCATCTTTTTTTATTCAGATCCAGCGCTGCTGGCTGAATGCCGATTGCTGACGACTGATTGCTTCCATCT
>DASZMF010000656.1:0-7791 GCA_035552035.1 Candidatus Angelobacter sp. | reverse complement strand
CGCCCAGCCGCAAGGCCTGACTCCGCAGGAAATTACCCAGAAGGTTGCCGCCCGCGAAGAAACCTTTCGCCAGGCGCGCAACAACTATACCTACACCCAGGACATTCTTCTGCAGGAGATGGATGGCAGCACCGTTACCGGCGAATACCGCCTGGTGCAGGACATTACCTACGACGATAAAGGCGGCCGGATAGAAAGTGTTACCTTTGCTCCGCAAGTCACGCTGCGCCAGATCAGCCTGACCCCCGAGGACTTTGAGGATTTCCGCTACAAGCAGGCGTTTCTCTTCACCACGGCAGACCTGCCCAATTACAACCTGCTGTATGTAGGCCAGCAGCACGTGGATGAAATTGATACCTACGTATTTGATATGGCTCCCAAGAAAATAGAAAAAGGCCAGCGCTACTTCCAGGGTCGCATCTGGATTGACAATCACGATTTACAGATCGTAAAAAGCTGCGGCAAAGATGTGCCTGACGTGGTGGCCACCAAGAAGAAAAAGAATGTGCAGGAAAATCTGTCCCCCAAGTTTGTGACTTACCGGGAACAGATTGACGGCCAATACTGGTTTCCAACTTACATCAAGGCCGATGACACGCTGCATTTCAGCGGCAGCGGTGACGTGCACATCCGCGAAGTGATCAAGCTCACCAACTACAAACGGTTTGGATCGAAGACAAGAATTATCTTCAAAGGCGAAGCGAAGGATGATCCGAAGGACCAAGCTCCGCCAGCTAAGAAACCGCAATAGTTCTTGTGAGCTAAAAAGCTTAAGGCCATCCAGAGCGGATGGCCTTTTTTATTTTTGTAAGATTCGTGTTTATTCGCGAAATTCGCGGCAAGTTTTCTAGTGGTGCAGCAGCCACATGACCCAGCCGGCAACGAACAGTCCGCCCAGGGCCATGGCGAAGCAGTAAGCGCCGTAGCGCACCATGTCTTCAGTGGTATTGCGCTGCGTGATGCCAAACACAATCGAGAAAAAGAATGCGAACAGAGCTGCCGCGCTGAAGTGGGAGAGTTGCAGGGCCAGAATCATTGTTTCTTTCCAATCGCAATGTGATAAGCGTCAACGGCGGCCATGATATTCAACAGGCCTGCCACCACAATAAATTTGGTTCCGTAATCGGCGTTAGCGGCGGTAATGGACGTGCCGCCCCAGTCAAACATCCGCGCCAGAAAATAAACGACGCCAGCGCCCAGATCGCCGATGAAGCCCAGAATGTCCAGCAGGTCGCCGGCGTTGGATTTGTAAACTTTTCCCTGCAGCGCCACGCCGAAGGCAAACATGCCGACAATGGCGGCCATGAGCAGCAGGCCGCGGATCCAGCGCTTCTGGATCATGTGTCCGGCGCCGGGAATGAGCCAGCCAATGGCCGGAGCCATGGTAGCGAGCGGCGTTTTCACTGCAGCCGCGGTAGATTGCGAATCTGAAATTTCTTTTGCCATTAAATGATGACCAGTTCGTTCTGTATTTTACCTGTTACCTCAGCCGCGCCGTTGCGGGTGAGCACATTTACCTCACTGCGCACGCCAAACTCCGGCAGATAAATGCCCGGCTCAATCGAGAAACAGGTATTCGGGATAATTTCGCGATCGTCCTTGGTCTCCAGGTTATCCATGTTGGCGCCGTTGCCGTGGACGTTGACGCCAATGGAGTGTCCGGTGCGATGCGTGAAATATTGCGCGTATCCGGCGTTGGTAATGTGCTCACGCGTGGCCTGGTCCACTTCCCAGCCCGCAATGCGCTTCTTTCCGGCAAACGCTTCCACAACTTTTTTCACGCCAGCATCTCTCGCGCCAGAGACAATATTGAAAATCTCAACTTGTTTCTCTGAGGGCGTGCCGATTGCGCCGGTCCACGTAATGTCGTAATAGACGGCGTTGGGCGTGTTCTTTTTGGCCCAGATATCAAGCAAAACGTGGTCGCCGGCTTTGATGGGCGCGGAGCTTTCCGCGCTGGGGCCGTAATGCGGATTGCCGCTGTTGCCGTTTACGGCGACGATCGGCAGATCTTCGGTGATCAGGTTCTCGCGCTTGAAAGCTTCGGCCAGCCACTGCTGGATTTCATACTCGGTGGTGCCGCCGCTGCGGACGCGGCGTCCGATTTCCTTGAAGCACTCGGGAACAATGGTGTCAATGGAGTCGCGCGCGGCAAAGTGGCTGGTGATCTGCTCTTCGCTCCAGGCGGCTTCAAACTTCGCGACCAGATCGCCGGAGCTGACAATCTCTTTGCCAAAGCTGCGGATCAGTTCCACGGTGCCTGCATCGACCAGGCCGATGTAGGGAATTAAATTGTTGGGCGAATACTGCATGGCCACGGTGCGCAGACGCACCAGCATGGCTTGCAGATTGTCCCAGAGCTCGCGCCAGGAAGAGTATTCGCGCTTGGTACCGGGCACGGAATCCAGATGGCCGGCCTCAATGCGGTGCACCAGCTTTATGGGTTCGCCTTCACGCGGAATCATGTAAAACCAGCGGCGCGTCACCATCAATCCTTCAGGCAAGCCCAGAACTTTGTAAGCAATGGGATCGCGATGGTGGTGGTCGTAAAAAAGCCACGCATCAAGGTTGCGCTCATGCAGGGCTGACTGGATAGCTTTAAGGTCCATAAACGGTTCTTCTATTTAAACACAGAGCGGACGGATGAGCATATTGGCGGACTTGGGCCTATTGAAATGCGTAAGTCTTGTGCAATTCCCGGGTGCGAAGCTTTGTTAGCCGGTAAAGACAATCCAGATGCGCCGCCGGGCCGCCGCTGCCACCGTCCCATTTGTCGTACTCGGCGCCGCATTGCGCGTCGCGATAGGTGATCCATGCGCGCTGCGCTTTGCGCAGGTTCTCCGCGGCTTTGGCGTTGAGTCCGGTGAAGGCCAGCTTGTAAGTGCGGTTTAACTCGGCATCGGTTTTTTTAGATTCATTGGCGATGCAGTTGGTGGTGGCCGCAGTGGTGCCTGCGTTTTCGCACTGGGCGGAAAGAGTGCCGCAGAACATGGTTCCTGAAAAAAGAAAGAAAAGAGCGATCAACCATTTCTTATTCATAAATCTTCTTACCAGCGAATTACTTAAAATTTTAACTATTGGCCGCGATTTCCTTCGGCGTCGTTTCTTTTGGCATCAGTGTCCGATCATAGATCCAGAGTAGCAGCGCTGTGAATACGCCGACGCCGATCACTATCCACCACATCTGCTGCGGCTGGTGCTTGACCTCGCCGAAGTAATGGATCAGCTTTCCGCCGAACCATCCGGCAATGAGCGAGCCAATGCCGATGGGCATAAAGGCAAATCCCATGTATGTGCCTTGCTGCCCCGGAGGAGCCAGGCGGGAGATATATTCGTAATAACGCGGCGACTGAATGATTTCACCCACGGCAACCAGAACCAGCGTGGTATAGGCCATGGCGACTGTTGGATGAATAATCAGAGGAATCCAGGCCAGGGCAGATACGAGTGTGCCGAGCGTGATGGCGCGGAACGGCGCGACTTTTTGCATGGCCAGATTCAGCAGCACGGTAAAGGCAATCACCACAAGCGGGCCGGTGATGAGCATCAGCTCGGTGTCAGTATTTGAGTTGATGTAGTCATGTACGTAAAGCGGAAGAATAATAAATTCCTGCCAGTAGACGATCCAGTATCCGGAAAAGATGAGCAGAAAGAGCATGAATTTTGGATTGCCCAGAACGGTGGCGAAATTTTCCACGGTCTTAGCCAGGCTAGGCGTCTGTTCGCCTTCGGCGCGGCGCGGTTCGCGAAAAAAGAAAACCACGGCAAAGAACATAAAAAAGACGCTTACGGCAGCAACGCGAAAAACATTTTCCACGCTCATGTGGCGATGCACCCATGAAGCTACGTACGGGCCAGCCGCTCCGCCAATATTCACCAGGGTGTAATAGATGGAGTAGCCGATGGAGCGAACGTTATCTTTTGACGCGCGGGCGGTGGTGCCAACAACCGATGGTTTTACCAGCGCAATACCCAGGGCCGGCAGGGCCAGCACAATGCTTACCAAGACAATCAGCGGCATGTGGCTGCGCAGCGGCGCAAGCCATGAAGCACCGAGCGAGCCCAGCAGGAAATAAGAGCAGCTAAGAACCAGATATGCGAGCGAGAGTGCGCGGCGGAAGCCGAGGCGGTCAGCGATGGTCCCACCGAAGGCAGCCAGAAACCATACGAGTCCGCCGAATAATCCTGTTAGGCTGCTGGCTTGTTGCACAGGAAATTGAAGAGATTCATGCAGATAGCGCGCCAGTGACGCGAAGGCCGCGTAATACGATAGGCGCTCAAAAAGCTCAGTGATGTTGGCGACCCAGAAGGGCCGCTCAAAGCCCGTTTTTATCTGCTGCAGGCGATCAGAAAAGGACAAATTGTTCTCCTTGGCCGCAAGTGCTTTAGCTGGCTGGCGCAACCGCTTCGGACAGGCGTTCTTCCACCATTGTCCGGTTGATGCCGGAAATTCGCACTACTTTATTTCGGCTGGTTTCACCGCTGGCTATGGTAACGGACGAGCGCGGAATTTCAAACAAATCCGCAAAGAATTCAATCACCGCCTGGTTGGCTTTGCCCTCCACGGGCGGTGCGGTAAGAGCGAGCTTGAGCGCGTCGCCCACAAGGCCGGTGATGGCATTTTTGCGGGCGCGGGGATGGACTTTGACCGCGAAGGTTATGCCTTTGGCAGTTTCATTGATGGCAATCATAAAACCTCAGCGGCTGAAGCCGGTAAGCGATGCGAGTTCAACCGCAGGCATAAATGCCTGCTCCACCCCGCCTAACGCAGGCATAAATACATTTCAGAATGCAGCTCATTTTCATGCTGGCTTGGGCCTGCTGCCGAAGATGGCTGAGCCAACACGTACGCAGGTTGAGCCTTCTTCAATGGCGACTTCAAAATCGTGTGACATGCCCATGGAGAGCACGTCCATGGCGATGCCAGGAAGCTTGCGGGTATTGATGGTGTCGCGCAGGTCGCGCAGCAGGCGGAAATAAGGGCGCGCGCCTTCGGGATCTTCTGTGAATGGAGGCACGGTCATCAGTCCACGGATTTGCAGGTTCTCCAGTTTTGCGGCGGCTAGCAAAAGGCTTTCGAGTTCGGGTGAATCAAGCGGGATGCCGGCTTTGCTTTCTTCTTCTCCGACTTTGATTTCGATCAGAATAGAGAGCTTTTTGTTGGATTGCTTTGCGGCTTCATTTAGTCTTTCTGCTAAGCGCAGAGAGTCAACAGAGTCGATGGCATGAAATAGTTCAGCGGCTTTGTTTGATTTGTTGCTTTGCAGATGGCCGATCAGGTGCCATTCGGCACCTTTGAGGTCGCTGAGTCCGGCGGCCTTCTCTGTAAACTCCTGCACCCGATTTTCACCGAAGATGCTGATGCCCGCTGCGTAGGCTTCTTTGATGCGCTCGGGTTCCACGGTCTTGCTGACGCCCATCAGCGTGATTGCATCCGGGCTGCGTCCTACGCGGGCTGACGCATGGGCAATGCGCTCGCGAATAGTGGCTATGTTTTCGGCGATCGACATAGTCAAAACCTTACCACGGATGACACTGATGACACGGAGAAGAACAGATCGGGAAATCGCCGAAATCGCACGTCATCGCCGATATCGGAAAACAAACCTTACCACGGATGACTCTGATGACACGGATTTTCACCGATAAAGCCAGAACAATTTTTTTGATCAGTGTTTATCAGTGTTAATCAGTGGTGGGATTATTCCTAGCGTAAGTCCACGCCCACCACATCCGGCATGCGGCGCGCCAGAGAGCGCAGCATCTGCGGGATGGCGAACTCCCAGTATGTCCACTCATGCTCGCCGGGCGCTTCAACCATTTCATAAGCGATGTGGCGCTTGCGCAGCAGGTCAGAGAATTTGTGCATGCTGTCGATATCGTCGTCTTCGGTGCCGCAGGTCATAAAGATAAAGCTGGTGTGTTGCGGCTCAGCCTTCTCGGCCATGGTGAACGGATCGTTCTCTGCGTGGGTCTTGCTACCGGCAGGGCCAAAAACGTCGTCAAAGCCGGGGAACTTATCAAACTCAGGATTGCGCGGCGCATCGAGCGGGCCACTCAGGCTTCCGGCAAAAAAGAAGAGCCCGGGATTCTTGAGCGCGATGTTAATGGCCGCATATCCTCCCATGGAAATTCCGGCGATGGCACGGGCGTCACCGCCATTGATGCGAAAGCGCTCCTGCGCGTCACTGATCACGTCATGCAGGAAATAGTCTTCCCACTTTTCTTTTGGATTGGTGGGCGAATTGATGTACCAGGAATTTTCACCTTCAATTGAAACCACGATGAGCTGGTAGCAGTCCAGATAGCGTGTGAGATTGGAGTGCCCCTCAAAGCTGCGGTAGTGTCCGGTGTATCCGTGGAGAAGATAGAGGACGGGATAACGAATCTCGGTGTTGAAATAGTCTTTGGGCAGGATGACCCGGTACGGCATTTCGCGTTGCAGCGTCTTGCTGAAAAACTTTACGTCCTGCACACGCTTGGTGCTCTCTGGTTGTGGCCAGGGCGTGGGATGGCAGCAGGAACCGGCTTTGCGGCTTGCGCGTGGACAGGTGTTGTGGTGCAGATGAACGCAAGACAGCACCCAGTGGTAAGCGTCTTGAAAATGAGCTTGTTCAACATAGGCAAGAGACGTATCGGAAAAGGGAAGGTGAGCTGGTTATAGTTTTGTGTCGTCCCTAACACAAAAGCCGCGATGTGTAATCATCGCGGCTTTGCGCTTAGTGAAAGTTATTTCTTCTCAGCTTCAATTGGCTTGCGGGCGAAGTAAAAGAGCGAAAATGCCAGCAGGACAAACGTTAAAGTGGCAAGCCATTGGGCGTCGGCCAGATAAGGGATGCGCTTGCTCAATGACAAAACTGAATCCGGGATCCAGTTTTTGATTGCCAGGTATTTCAGGCCAATGCCCAGCAGGCCGACAACGCCGCCGGCGGCAATCAAACCGCTGGCGTAAAGAGCTCCCGGACTGATTTCACTGTCTTCCGCGTGGCCGCCCGCCCGTTTGGTTGCAGTATCTACCATCCAGCGCACCAGGCCGCCGCAGAAAATGGCCAGCGTGGTTGAGATGGGGAGATAAAAGCCTACGGCAAAAGAAAGGGAACGGATCCCGAGAAGTTCTATGGCAATAACCAGAAATACGCCCAGCAGGATCAATCCCCAGGGAAGCTTGTGCGTGAGGATTCCGTTGATCACTGTTGCCATCAAACGGGCCTGGGGCGCAGCGGCTTGTCTGCTGCCGATGCCATGGACCCACTGAACTTCAATTTTGCCGGACTGCGGACTATAGAAATAGCTGCCGTCTGGCACGGTGGATGAATTCAACGCATTTAACACTGTCATGCCCTGAACGGAAACGGTCTGGCCCGTGGGTTTGCCGTCAGCATCTGTAATCGGCACACTGACCCGTTCAAACTTTCCGCTGTTTGCGCTTACACCCTCAGGAAGATGATTGATATCGATTGTGATATTCGTACGCTGAAACTCCTCCAGCGTCTTGTCCATTCCCATGAGGGTAACACCAATCGCGATCACGGAAACGAACACGCCAAAAACCAGCGCGATTTGCTGTTTGGCTGGAGTCGCGCCGACAAGAAAACCAGTCTTCAGATCCTGCGAAGTATTGCCGGCGTTCGCCGAGGCGATACACACCACGCCGCCAATGCTGATGGCCAGGGCAAAAAAGGCAGGAGCGGTCCAGCCCATGATGAGGAACATGGCGCACGTTGCCATGAGAGTAGCAATGGCCATGCCAGAAATTGGGTTAGAGGAAGTGCCAATGAGTCCGGTAATGCG
>DASZMF010000655.1:0-1913 GCA_035552035.1 Candidatus Angelobacter sp. | reverse complement strand
ATCTTGAAAACGCACGTCGCGATACTTCACCGTATTACCCGTCAGCGGATCGCGCGCCCAGACAATGTCATAAATGCTGTCCACGTCCTGCAAGAATGCACCAATGCGCTCGAGCCCGTACGTCAACTCGGCGCACATGGGATCAAGATCAATGCCACCGCACTGCTGGAAATAGGTAAACTGCGTAATTTCCAGCCCGTCGAGCATGACCTGCCAGCCCACGCCCCATGCGCCCAGCGTCGGCGACTCCCAGTTGTCCTCTTCAAACTTAATATCGTGCTTGCGCAGATCAATGCCCAGCGCCTCCAGCGAGCGCAGATAAAGTTCCTGGACATCGTCCGGCGGCGGCTTCAGGATCACCTGCATCTGCATGTGCTTATAAAGACGGTTGGGATTGTCACCGTAACGGCCGTCAGCCGGGCGCCGCGAAGGCTGCACATATGCGACCTTGTAAGGCTTCGGCCCCAGCGCGCGCAGAAACGTCTCCGGCGACATGGTGCCTGCTCCCACTTCAGTGTCATAGGGCTGCTGCAATACGCACCCGCGCTCTGCCCAGAAATTTTGCAGGCGAAGGATGAGTTCCTGGTATGTAGGGGCTATTGGCATTGGCATGCTGAAGTATTTAATTTAACAGATTTTTTCTAACATCCCGAGCATAGCGAGGGAGCCCTACGATCTTAGAAAATCTTCCGGACCTACGATGCGCTATTCCGAGGCGGCGCCATGCAATCATTTCCGGTCTTATAAAAGCTTTTGCGCTGACGAGGAAACTGCTCCGCCCAAGTTAAGGGGGAGTGTTTCTCTGTTGTAAGAGGCAATCAAATCCAATCCTCAAGAGCAACAAAGCTTATAGGGTTCCCTCGCTGCGCTTCGGGATTGCAGAAAAAAATTAGATTCTCTCCAACATCGCCGCCGTCACTAACTTCCGTTCAATATGGCGTTCAATACGCTGGGCCAGAAAGCGACGTAGATCAGCGCCGCGGCTGCGCTGCCATGGCTCATTTTTCAGACGATTCAACGGCGAACGAAACATCTCTGCGGCCGTGGCGCGTGAGTCAGCGGAGATTTCTGTGCTGGCCAGGCGCTTGTCGTCAGCACAGAGCAGGCCATCCGCCAGCGGGTGAAAGTATGCTCGGCTGCCATTCAGGATATTTCCGCACATCACGCAGGAATTCAGGTCTGGTAGCAGACCAATGAGGCGGACGATCCATAGATCGAAGTAGGTGAGCGGCATCCAGACCGAATCGGCTTTCAGATGATGGACCACGGCGAGTGAGAGCCGGAAGATATCGTCGCTGGGCTCATGGTCTGGCAGAAGCTGGTCAATCACTTCAGACACATAACTCAATGCCACCAGGCGCGGATACGTCACTTCAGTGGCCAGCGGTGAAGAGATAATGTCACAGGAATCAAGCCGCACCAGTTCCTGCTTTTCTTTTACTTCCCAGTGCGCGGTTACGTGGGTGAGAGGCTCCAGCGCGCCGCCAAAGCGTCGCTTGGATCGTTTGGCAGCCTTGGCCACGCCGCGCAGCTTGCCCTCCACGCGGGTAAAGAATGTCACCAGCAGATCCGATTCCTGGAACGGATATGTGCGCAGAATCAGGGCTTCAGACTGCTTGGGCATTCTGGTTTAAGCATACATCGCGCGGAGCAAAAGGGCTGGAATGAAAAACGCGCAGCCCTATAAGCTGCGCGTCTTCAAGAAGCTTGCCGCTTCTAGCGGCCGTAATGCTTGGCATTTTTGTCAGTATATTCCTTCCATTTTTCCGGCAGATCGTCCAGGGCAAAAATGGCTGAGACCGGACATACAGGCACGCAGGCGCCACAGTCAATACATTCCACAGGATCGATAAACAGCATGTCAGTTCCCTCGAACTGCGGCTCGTCCTTCTTTGGATGTATGCAGTCCACCG
>DASZMF010000654.1:0-2498 GCA_035552035.1 Candidatus Angelobacter sp. | reverse complement strand
TCCTCAGGCGCGCCGGTACCTGGTGGTGACTGACCAGAACGACACCAGCAAGATCGTTCTCAAACCGGGTCCTGCAAAACAGCAGTGATCCGATTGAACAGCATGGTTCGCGAACAGGCGTGTCTACTTCTGCAAGGTAAGATGAGAAGTAGATTCGCCTGTTTACTTTTTGTGATTTTATTTCTGCCCCTGCTTGCAGGCGCGGCTTTCGGGCAGACCGCTCACCAAGCTCACGCTATGCAACCACCTGAATACACGTTCAAGATCATCCAAGTGTTCCCGCACGACCGGACAGCCTTTACGCAAGGTCTGGTTTACCACAACGGCTTTTTCTATGAAGGCACGGGATTGAACGGGCAATCGTCACTGCGCAAGGTTCGCATGGATACCGGTGCGGTTGTCCAATATGTGGATCTTGATCCGCAATATTTTGGCGAAGGCATCACGCTCTTCAAGAATGAGATCGTGCAGCTGACGTGGCAATCACATAAAGGATTTCTCTATAACCTGAATGACTTTCGCTTGCTGCGCGAGTTTTCTTATCCGGGCGAAGGATGGGGACTGACGACCGGTGGCAATGAGATTTTTATGAGTGACGGCACAGCTGAGATTCGCGTTCTTGATGGCGCCACGCTCAAAGAAAAGCGCCGCTTGAAAGTCCGCGATGGAAGCACAGCTGTTACTGAGTTGAATGAACTGGAGTTTGTGGAAGGAGAAATCTTTGCCAACATCTGGCAGACCAATCGAATTGCGCGGATTTCTCCACAAACCGGCAAGGTAGTTGGCTGGATTGATCTCACAGGACTTCTGAGCCCGGTGTATCGGCTGGAAGATGGCGCGGTGCTGAATGGCATTGCTTATGATCCTGCGCACAAGCGCCTGTTTGTTACCGGCAAACTCTGGCCCAGTATTTTTGAGATTCAGCTGGTCCCAAAACAGCAGAAGAAAACCAGATAACAGCCGGGCCGGTTAGTTGTCATCTTCTTTGATAACTTGTACCGGCGGCAGGAGCTTGGGCTGTTCGGTGCTGCCATCGCGCCAGTAAACGTGAGAGCACTGCTTGGTCTCTTTGGGCCGCCAGATAGTCCCATCTTCATATTCAACGCTGGAAATATAGATCACCCATCCCAGAATGGCAGAAGGATCATGCATGCTGATGGGAAATTTATACGTGCCGGTTGCGCCCGCGGCCAAAGCGGTCTGCGACTGCCAGATCAGATATGTAGCAATTAAATTGTTTGGCTTGATAAAAACGTTGGCGTTGAAATTGACATGCTTGATCGCCTTCGCGGTGGGATTCACGATGGAAAATTCCACGCTGTGCGGATCTTTCCAGAACTCTCCCGGGCCATATCCCAAGGGGCAAGCTGGGCGAGGAGGCAGGATGTTGTAAAAAGCCATCATGCCGCCTTCCATGTGATCGGCTACGTGGCAATGGAACATCCAGCTTCCCGGATTATCGGCGTTCATGTCCACGGTTTGCGTGGTGGCGGGCAGCAGCGTGACCACGTCTTCATGCTCCATGGGAGTGAAAACGGTTTTGCCGTGCCAGTGCGCGGTGTGCACATCGCGCTCATTGCCCATGCCAAAAAGCTGCCAGCGAACTTTACTTCCCAAATCCATATTCAAGCCGGGGAGGTTGCCGAAGATATAGCCGTTGATGGCATGCATCATGCCCGTCTCTTTGCCCATGTCCTGATCAAAGACCATGAACATGGTTACAAATTCCTGGTCCACGTCGCGCGGAGAGCCGTCTGGCCGGGCTTTGCCTTTGGCGGTTACGATGATCGGCCCAATGAGGCCGTCATTTACTTCCTGCGTTTCTTCCACGTGGCTGTGATAGGGCCACACGATGGAGCTGGGCTGGCCTTTGCCGGGGCCGCTGCCTTCGTCGGCAAACCATGTGTAAGTAACTTCTTCGCCCCGTTTCACGGGCGGGGCCGGCCGGCCAATGGCAACGGAATAAACTGCGCCCTCATTTTCCTTGGTGTATTTCAATCCGTGCGGATGAATGGTAACCAGGCGGTTGGTCTTGTTTTTGAAATGAACAATGACCGTGTCGCCAACTTCAGCGCGGATAATGGGGCCAAGAATTCCCAGCCACTCCGGCTGCGGCTTCTTTACGGAAAAAGTGCCGTCTGTGTATTCGATATACCGCATTTTGGGATACACGGTATTCGTATAGGGCTTGGGAATAGGACGGTTATATAGAAGATCGCGGCCGCTGGGAGCAAAGTCCCATGTGACTTCTTCAGCGGCAATGTAATATTCGCGCGTTTTGCCGGGGGCCGGAGCCACTGCTTTTTTGGGTGCAGCAGGAGCGATGGTGGCGGCGACCAGAAAAACAATGCATGCCAGCCTGAACCAGCTGGATACGCGGTGAGCTGCTTGAAATGTCCTATGAATCCCGGGCCTCCAAAGCGCGAGCGGAATGCGTTTTCTTTGCGAACATCTTAGCTTAGTCGGCACTGGTTTGCGTACCGGACAAGGTTTCAACT
>DASZMF010000653.1:0-1553 GCA_035552035.1 Candidatus Angelobacter sp. | reverse complement strand
TGAGGACTGCTGGTGCATTGCGCTTTCAAGGGACACTGGGCACAGATCTCTTTGGGGAAATGGACTACCGCACCAGCAACAAAGGGCATCTCTTGCTCAGCCGGGCAGCGAATGAGCTGCCGTTCCCAGTCCAGGACAAAGGTCTGCTTGTGAAACTGTTTGCCTTCGCGCACTGGCCAGGCTTTGCAGTAGATCGCAAGCTCGTCGCTGCGTTCGCGCACCAGGTGGCTGCTCAAATAGGCCCGATCGATGTGCAATTCCTGTAAAGCGACCTCTTGCCGCTCCAGGTCTTGGCTGATCGCTGGCGTGACGCTAGCTTCAGGGGCGTTGGCTGGAGTGAGGCCCACCGCACGGATGAGACCGCTATCCAGGTCGTGCAACACATGGCGTTTGTAGCCATCCACGCGCACACTGCGACTTTTGCGCCCATGGCGCATCTGCCCATCTTCCACGCTGATGCGTCGGTCTTTGGCCACCCCTTTGATCAGGCTCACCTTGCCCTCTGCGCTGCTCTCGACATCTTGCTTCTCGACCTGTTTGGCGATTGCCAGCACCGGCTCGGCCACGGCTTTGTCCTCTGGATCGCTCAACTGCTGGACCCAGGTCTCGACCGTGCGCAACACGTGCAAGACCAGGGCTAGCGCCTCGTCTTTCTGCAGTTGTTGATCCCAGTCGCGGTCCAGTGCTGCCTTCAGGCTCGTGCTACAAACCAGTTCCGCTCCCGCTTCCTGAGCGACTTCGGCCAGCTCCCGCCCCTGCTGGTCTGCCACCACGCGCATGACCTTTTTGAGCGCATGTCCCACCAAATTATACGTATCTTCCACTCGTCCTGCTCCCCACAACGGGCTACTATCCAGGGCGGCGCGTAAGGCCCGTGGCCCAAATGCTTGACTCTGGTTGGCCATCTCGATAGTGCGTTCGATGAGGCGCCGATCCATCTGCGCCTCAATGAGGCGCTTTCGAAAGGCCACCAGCGTGCCTTTACTGAAAGGCGCTTGCTCGGTGTCCAGACAATCCAGCACCAACTGCCACCGCCGATCCATCACGGTCGCCTCAATCACTTCGTCATCGGAGACGCCACTGTACGCCTCCAGGATAAGCGCCAGCGCCAGCATCGCCGGGGCTACTGGTGGTTGCCCGCGCTCCGCTTTGCGATACAGACTCGCCAGCTCTTGCTGAAACGCTTCATCCAGCAATTCATGGCGGTGCAGGCGCAAAAACACAAACAATTTCGCTTTCCGAATCTTCTTCACGATCTGCTCTTCTTGCTCTGAAAGTTCTACCGGGGGCTGCCAAAGGATGGGTTGCATCTTTTTCCTCCTGACTCGTGTGGTTTTCTTGAGCTAACCATCCCCAGCTTTTTTTGTCAATCTCTTCCTTTCGATTTCTTGACCGACGCTCTAGCATTACACGCGGCGAGGAGGAGCGGTGAGAGGGAAAAAGCAGTGCAAGATATGCGGCATGGGCATATCCTGCACTGCTTTTTCCCTCTCACTGCTATTCTTTATTCTTCTGGCAACTGCACCAGTATAGACTCACCATCAATTTTGACA
>DASZMF010000652.1:0-2709 GCA_035552035.1 Candidatus Angelobacter sp. | reverse complement strand
CCACATCCTGAAGAAGACGGGCAATCGCAACCGAGCGCGCCGTGACCTCATCATCGGCGGCTTCCTCCTGTCTCTGGTTTTCATGGTTCCCGTGTTGGTGTCACATAACCTGACGATTGTTGCCCTCAGCCTGAGCGCGGCATTCTTCTTTGCCGAATCCACCATCGGCCCCTTCTGGGCGATACCCATGGACATTGCTCCGCGCTTCTCCGGCTCAGCCAGCGGTCTGATGAATATTGGATCGGCGCTGGCAGCAGCCTTGTCACCGCAGGTGGCGTTCTATGTGACCAAAAGCAATAACTGGAACCTGCCGTTCATAGGCTGTATTGGCCTGTCATTATTTGGCGCATTGATGGCCTATTGGATGAAGCCAAATGAAGTGTTGCCCGGCGCAGAAATGGGCGCGGCGCCAGCACGGGCGTAAGCTTGCAAAGGTATAAGCTTGTAAAGATAAAAGACGCTTTAAAATTCGGCGGACTCTCGCAAAGTTCCGCCGAATACACTCATCAGTTCCGCGAAGGTAGAGTGGCATTCAAAGATGCGCCCCGGCAGAAGCCTGGTGATGGCGTTGCGCGCGGAAACCACGGCGCTATTTTCCCACTGTCCCACTTCGCCCAGCCAGCGTGAGCGCCATATGGCATTGCGTACGCGAGGAAAGCGCATGGCCTCATAGGCTCGAAAGCCCGCAGCAACGTCTTTCTCGTGGCCGTCTTTCTCTCGACCGTTTTTTTCTTGACCGTCTTTCTCGCGGCTAAGACAGTTAGCCAGCACCAGCGCATCTTCCATGGCCATGCATGCACCCTGGCCAAGATTCGGCGTAAGCGCATGCGATGCATCGCCGATCAAAGTTGCCGGCCCGTTGCTCCATGAGCGCGCAGGCTGCTGATCACAAGCCGCGCTCATCATGATGGCGGAAGGCTCTGTCGCGGCAGTCAGTTCTGGAATTGGATTGTGCCACTTGCAGAATATTTCCTGAAGTCTTTCTTTAGGCCAGTCAGAGTGCTGAGGCAGCTCAGTTGAGTTGACCGTGGCATACCAGCAAACCTTATTTCCGCCGATAGCCAAGATGCCAAAGCGGCTGCCTTCTCCCCAGCTTTCACTGTTGTGTCCGACGAAGAAGTTCTCCGGCACATCCGCAATCCCGCGAAAAATAGCATAGCCGCGATACATCGGCTTGCTCGGCCCCACCAGCCGTCCGCGCATCCGCGAATAGATACCGTCAGCGCCCACCACGCCGTCACAAATCAATCGCTCACCATTGGTGAAGCGCAGATCAACCTTGCCGCCAGCAAACTGCATATCAGCCAGTTCGTGCCCAACCGAGAGTGACTCAGCTGGCAGCGCGTCAGCCAACACTCTCAGCAAGTGTGCACGATGAACACATACCGTAGGCGTCTCAGCTTCCGCTGTGCCAATCTCCATCAAAGTCTCGCCGCTTTGCGAGCGCACCAGAAACTGCGTTCCACTTTGCCCCTGGCTCGCAACCGCCTGAAGTAATCCAAGCTGCTGCAGAACTCCCGTGCCATTCGGCCACAAGCTCATGCCAGCGCCAGCCTCGCGCAGCTGGCTGGCCCGCTCAAAAACTTTTACGGCAAATCCTGCCTGATGCAGCGCCACCCCGGCAGCCACGCCGCCGATGCCCGCTCCAATGATCGCAATGGTCTTGTCTGACACCCTTGGGTCCCATATCTGTCTGCACAGGTGAGTTGGACACACCACTGCAAACCTGAAGGCAATCTTCAATGATTGTTGTGAATACAATTGTAAACAAAATTTATCTGCGCGTGTCTGCGATAAGCGGCGGATAAGAATTATGAATGATTGGCATTATTACCTTGACTCGCTGCAGGCTTGTTCGCATCACGCCGGGTTGACACACCATTCCTGCAGGCCATACAGTCCAAACTGCGCGGTGATCCACAGAGTCTGGTCTTTCAAAATCTGCCATTCGATCAGGAGCTTTATGAAATACGCTGCAAACCTATTTCTGCGCCTGGTTGTGCTCAGCCTTCTCTCGCTCACCGTTTTCTCGTCTTTATCGTCGACAGCCTGCGCTCAGGCGGCAGACAAGACCATCGTTTCCAAGACTGCAGATGTGGACGGCCTGAAGATGCACTATCTCACCATCGGACATGGCGGCACCAATCTGATCCTGCTTCACGGTTATGCGGAAAACTCACACATGTGGCGGCCCATTATGCCCATGCTGGCGGAAAAGTTCACAGTAATCGCCCCTGATCTGCCCGGCATCGGCGAATCCGGCATTCCCGCGGCTGGCTTGGACATGAAAAGCGCGGCAACAACCATTCATGCGCTGGCCAAATCGCTGGGCATACAGAAAGCTGAAGTCGTAGGGCACGATATTGGCTTGATGGTTGCATATGCTTATGCCGCACAGTTCCAGTCAGAGACCACCAAGCTGGTTTTGATGGACGCCTTTCTCCCCGGCGTGGATGGCTGGGAAGCCGTGTATAACAATCCGGCGATCTGGCATTTCCGTTTCAACGGTCCCACGCCTGAGCTGTTAGTGAAGGGCCGCGAGCGCACCTATTTCGAACATTTCTGGAATGAGTTTGCCGCGGACAAAACCCATTCCATTCCTGAAGCCGACCGCAAATTTTATGCGGCAGCCTACGCCGCTCCCGGACGCATGCGCGCCGGCTGGGCATACTTTGTTTCCTTCCAGCAGGCGGCCAAGGATTTTGAGCA
>DASZMF010000651.1:0-1700 GCA_035552035.1 Candidatus Angelobacter sp. | reverse complement strand
AACGCCGGCTTGCAGGTTGGCCAGAGAATTTTCCGCCATGGTGACCTGCTGAAGGATACTCAGCGCGGGCTGCAGCAGGGCTTCACCAAAAGCTGTGAGCTTTACGGAGCGGCCAAGGCGCTCAAAGAGCGGTGTGCCAATCTTTTTTTCCAGCACGCGAATCTGTTGCGACAGTGACGGCTGGGCGATCCCAAGTTCCTCTGCCGCACGCGTGAAACTTCCGGCGCGGGCCACGGCATAAAAATAACGGAGCTGATGAATTTCCATGTCTCTCTTTCTGACCCTATAAGTCAACTATATAGGTCTGACGCGAGCTATAGCTCTTCTCTATTTCACATATCGGCTGGTTGAGCTACCTCTTATGGGACGCGGCGGCTAACCTTAAGAGGACGAAACAATTCATCGCAGTCATCACAATTTCATCAGTAAAGAGGACAAATGGCGGACGAGAAGAAACTTACAACCTCAGCAGGACGCCCCGTGGGCGACAATCAGAATTCACTCACCGCAGGCCCGCGTGGTCCGGTTGTATTTGAAGATTTTCAGCTCTTTGAAAAGATGGCGCATTTTAATCGTGAGCGCATCCCAGAGCGCGTGGTGCATGCCAAGGGCTCAGGAGCGTACGGACATTTTGTCTGCACCAATCGCGACATGGCGAAGTACACCACGGCAAAACTTTTTTCCAAAGGCAAGAAGACGCCGACGTTTTTGCGCTTCTCCACGGTGGGCGGCGAAAAAGGATCAGCCGATACGGAGCGCGATCCGCGCGGCTTTGCGCTGAAGTTCTACACCGAAGAAGGTAACTGGGACCTGGTGGGCAACAACACGCCGGTCTTCTTTATTCGCGATCCGCTGAAGTTTGGCGATTTTATTCACACGCAGAAGCGCGACCCAGAGACGAACCTGAAGTCTCCCACCATGATGTGGGATTTCTGGTCACTCTCGCCGGAGTCACTGCACCAGGTAACGATTCTCTTCTCTGATCGTGGAACGCCGCACGGCTATCGGCACATGGATGGCTTCAGCAGCCACACGTTCAGCCTGATCAACAGCAAGAATGAACTCTTTTATGTGAAGTGGCATTTCAAGACCAAGCAAGGAATCAAAAATTTCACACGCGAAGAAGCTGACGCGATGAAATCGGAAGACATGGATTACGCGCAGCGCGATTTGTTCATGGCCATCAAGAATGGTGATTTCCCCAAGTGGACCGTGAGCATACAGGTGATGCCGGAAGTTGAGGCGGAGTCTTATCACATTAATCCTTTTGATTTGACGAAGGTGTGGCCGCACGGCGATTATCCGCTGATTGAGGTGGGCGAGCTGGTGCTGGACCGCAATCCGGAAAACTATTTTGCTGAAGTGGAACAGGCGGCATTTGAGCCGAAGAATGTTGTGCCCGGCATGGGCTACTCGCCGGACAAGATGCTGCAGGCGCGGCTGATTTCTTATCCTGATGCGCATCGCTACAGGCTGGGCGTGAACTATGACGCGCTGCCGGTGAACCGCGCGCAGTGCCCTGTGCATACGTACCATCGCGACGGCACCATGAGCTTTGACGGCAATGGCGGCGCAAAACCGAACTACGAGCCCAATAGCTTTGATGGTCCGAAGGAAGACGCGGCATACACGGAGAGGCCGCGGGCGAACAGTGGCACGGTGGCACGGCACAACCACCGGATTGACGACGACTACTATTC
>DASZMF010000650.1:0-2714 GCA_035552035.1 Candidatus Angelobacter sp. | reverse complement strand
CCGGGTGAATTTTGAAGATCGAGAAGAGCCTATCGAGTAAGACAAAACCCTTTACCACAGAGGACACGAAGGGACACGGAGGAAGATCAGGGGAAGCACTTCACCGCTGATCAACACGAATAGCACTGATTGAGAAATACGGCTGCTCAGGCGGCTTGGAAGATTTGTTCTTTTACAACTGAATAGTCGGGGCACAGATTTCTCTTCGCTCGCTAGCGAAACAACGCCAGCCGCGTAAGCGCCAGCGCGGCAAAGCCCACGGCGATGATAATCGCTGTCTGCAGTGCCAGCTTGCGGCCCACGGACGCATCCGGCACTTTGCGAAACACAATGGGCAGATTCACCAGAACGCTGGCCACCGACGCAAGCGTGGCCGACAAAGCCGTGATATTGGAAGTGGCCTGCCCTTTGGCAAACGCTGACGCGGCTGCCGCCGTGGTACTGGCGCTGCTGACCAGCCCGCCGATAAATCCCACGATCGCATAGCCGGTCTGGCTGAGAAAACGGCTGGCCAGTGTTCCAGCGGCTTCAATGGCCAGAAAGATCAGGCCAAAAAGTAAAACGGACTTGAGCGACACGGGCGATGGCAGCGGAAATTCCTGCCGGGGCATTTCGTCGCGTGGGCGCGAGAGAAAGACGATCAGTGCGCAGGCTGCGGCCATGGCCAGCAATGGAACAGCCGTAAGCATGGCCGCGCCAGGCGCGAACAGCGCAACAATGATCAGGTTCCGAAGAAACATGGCGAGGTTGGCCACCAGAATAAGCGAAGCCTGCGGCGCCAATCCGGTTTCGCCGGAAGCTGAAATTTGCGTGAGCTGCGTGACCGTGGCGGTGCTGTTGACGGCGCCGCCAAGAATTGCCGTTAGGTACAGGCCTCGCGAACCATAGAGCCGGAGCAGGAGGTAATTTGCAAAGCCGATCAGCGCCAGCACCACCACAATGGCCCAGGCCGAGCTCGGATTGAGCAGCTGCCAGCGATCGATGTATCGGTTGGGCAGCAGCGGATAGATGACAAATCCGATCAGCCCCAGCAGCACGGCGCTGCGGATTTCATTGCGTAGCAGCACGCCGGTAAACGTCGTAAGTTCTGGCTTGAGCGAGAGCAGCAGCGTCATCACAATGGCCAGCGCTACCGGCGTAAAGAGATGGCCATAGCCCACCAGAACGCCGAGAAAGAAATTCAACATCAGCGCCACGGAGGTTGTGATTTCAGCGGTGCGGTCTGCGAGCAGCATTCTTACATTGGTGAACGCCACCAGCAGCAGCACGCCGGCAAAGGCAGCCATCACGAATCCCGGAGCCAGCAGCGAAGTGGTCATGCCCAGAAGGCAGACGATGGCGAAGGTGCGGACGCCGGTTTCCTTGTGCGCCCATTCTCTTTCCAGTCCGGCCAGCAACCCGATGGTAAGGGCAATGGTGATCTTGAGGCCGATCAATTCAGGCGGGAAACGCGTCTCGATAAGTGGCACATGCTGCATTACTAGAATGTTAAAAGGAAAATCCATAGGAGAACAACTCAGATGTTTGGTTCATTGGCAGTAAGTTCTTTTTGTTTTCTCCGCGTCTCGGCGCCTCCGCGGTGCAAATGCTCTTTTCCCGATCACGCGCGACCTGTCCCGGCTCGCCGTGGATCACCCGATTCCTCTTTGCTCGCCAGTCATCTCTTACCAAAAAATCAGCATCTATTTTTAGCAAAAGAAATAGCAGAACCGGGGAGGACAAATGTCAGCACAAGCTTTCACCATTGAAACGCGGGCCAATGATCGAGGCCATGGCGCTCGGTCCACTGAAGAAATGATCCGTCTGCGCGCCTATCAGCTATATGAAGAGCGCGGCTGCCAGGATGGATACGCTGAATACGACTGGCAGCAGGCTGAATGCGATATCCTTTCGCGGCTCGCCGGCAGAAATCTGGCTTAATTTGCAGGTTTGGATAACCCTTAGAGCTAAAGAGCTAAAAGCCTTAGTTTTTTCTCTACAGATGCCGATAAGCATCTAGGAATGGTACTGAGATCAGAAATTGCCGGTTTCTTGGGCCGGGGGAAAAACATTTATGTCGAGTACGCCAAAGGACACCAGTAACAATCAGGAAAATGACGGCCAGGGTTCAGAAGACCAGATCACGGAAGAAATGATCCGCGCTCGCGCCTACCAGCTGTTTGAAGAGCAGATCTGCCAGGATGGCCACGCCGAATATGACTGGCAGCAAGCCGAAAATCAGGTGCTCTCAGAAAAAGCAGAAACTCGTGTGGAAATCAGCTAGAGAATATAGACGCTTAGTTTCATTATTGCCGCCAGCAACCTCGCAGCCTTCTGGGCACTCTTATCTAGTTATGGCCCACATCATGGTGATTGCGGAATCTGAGTTCACCGCCAACGCCATTGAGCAGGCGCTGACGCAGCGCGGCCATCTCGTCACCACGGCCACTGACTTCAACCACATTGAATCTTCCTGTGCTGGCATGGTTTTTGATTTGGTGATTTTCGGGCTCAATATCCGGTCAAAAGTGAAACAGGCCATTCTTCTGCAGGTAAGAGAATATTGTGACGGCACGCCGGTCCTGGATATGTGCCTGCCCGGCGCTTGCGTCACCGGCGCAGATTTAAGCCTGGCGAGCGATTCGTTTGAGGCGCTGGCATCGGCTGTAACGGCCATGCTGCAAAAACAAAAGCGCAAAATTAGCTGAGAAGCCGCTGTCGCTTCCGTTACTCTG
>DASZMF010000649.1:0-2092 GCA_035552035.1 Candidatus Angelobacter sp. | reverse complement strand
CAGCGCGCCCATCCCCAGCCGCCGCGCCAGAAAGTCCACTGCCGTCATAAACCCGCCCAACCCGCTGATGCTCCCCGCCGGCAATGCCACCAGCATCGATGCGGTCCCGGCAATATATCCCAGCCCCAGAATGGCGCCGGCCACAAAAAGCGCGCGCGGAATTACCCGCCGAGGCTCCTTGATTTCATCTCCCATGAACGATCCCGCCTCGCACCCCCCGAAGGCAAAAAAGATCGTCGAAAGAAAAATCAGGTTCTTCATCCCGGGCTGCGGCACCATCGCGCTCAACGTGAAGTGCGTCGCCGACCCGAAGCGCGCATACGACACGCAGCCCAGCGCAATCAACAAAACCGCCGGAACAAGACTGCCGATCGCTCCCACATTGTTCAGCCACTTGCCCGTATCCAGTCCGGCCACATTCACCAGCGTAATCAGCGCCAGAATCACCACGGTGAACACCAGAAAATATGCAGGCGATTCTTCCAGTCCCTTCAGCGGCCCTGCGACAAACAAAAAACTGCTCGCCGCAAAAAACAGCACGGAAGGAAAATACGGCAAATTGCTCATCCAGTAAGTCCAGGCCGAAATAAACCCTGAGAATGGCCCAAAAGCCTCCCGCGTCCATATGTACAATCCGCCCTCACCGGGATAGCGCGACGAAAGATCCAGCACGCATGCCGCCAACGGCACAAAGAATCCCAGCAGCGCCGTCAGCCACACCGCAATCGCAGATGGCCCGCTTGCCGCTGCTGTCGCAATCCAGCGAAGACTCAGCCCCGAAGCGACGTAGAACAGCAAAAGGTCACGGAACCCGAGCGCCCGCTTCAGTTTTGCCGTTGCCAAGGGTGACCTCGCTCGTCTGATTCGGGAAAGCCTGCACCCCAGAATAACCGCCGAGGCCATCCTCCTCTATTTCGCCTTCGACTTCGTTTGCTTGAATCACCCGCTTATGCCATTTCGCGTCGGGGCACGACTCTTTACAGCTTGCTGAAACACTCGGCGAAACAGAAGCTTTGGTACAAGGGCATGGCTTCAGCCACGCCGAAAACGCAGCAAGATAGTGCGGGCTTTTTGAGCCCCTCATGTTCTGAAGTTTTGAAAGGGCACGACTTTACAGCTTGCTGAAAAAGCATGAAAGCTCTGGGCTTTGGTACAACGGCATGGCTTCAGCCAGGCCAAAAACAAACCAAGATGAGTGGCGGGTTTCAACGCCTGAGGTTCTGAAGTTTTCAGGACTCGACTGCACAGTCTGTCCAAACATTCATCGGGAATGCACGAAGTGTCAGGGCACGACTTCACAGCTTGCTGAAAAAGGATGAAGCTTTGGGCTTTGTACCAAGGGCATGGCTTCAGCCAGGCCGAAAACAAGCCAGATGAGTGGCGGGTTTCAACCCCTGAGGTTTTGAAGTTCTCAAAGGCCACGACTTCAATTCATGCCGTAATGAAGCAACGATGCCGTGTCGTAATGAGCAGTGAGGCCCGCGTCAGGGCACGACTTTAGTCGTGCCATAAAGCCCGAGAGCCTGACCGGCTTTAGCCGCTGAGGGAAAGACCGTTCGATGCTAATTTGCAGAGGGACCCATGATGATTGGCGGGCTTCAGCCCCTGAGGTTCTGAAGTTTTCAGAGGCTACGACTTTACAGCTTGTTGAAAAAGGATGAAGCCTTAGGCTTTGTAACAAGGGCCTGGCTTCAGCCAGGCCGAAAACGAAGCCAGATGATTGGCGGGCTTCAGCCCCTGAGGTTCTGAAGTTCTCAAAGGCTACGGCTTTACAGCTTGCTGAAAAGGATGAAGCTTCGGGCTTTGTAACAAGGGCATGGCTTCAGCCAGGCCACAAACGACGCCAGATGAGTGGCGGGTTTCAACCCCTGAGGTTCTGAAGTTTTCAAAGGGCACGACTTCAGTCGTGCCGCAACGCAGCAACGAAAGAGTTCGGGCTTTAGCCCCTGAGGGATGCTTTTCCGACATTCACCAAAACCCGCCGAAAATTCGTCACCGAGCCGAGTTGCCAGTCAGCAAATTGTTTCGATTGCAGATCCGTTCACTTTCCGTATTGATCTGCCCGCTCAGGAATCAGCACCGGGATACCATC
>DASZMF010000648.1:0-2546 GCA_035552035.1 Candidatus Angelobacter sp. | reverse complement strand
TGACGAGATCGCGCCGCGCTATGACTTTCTCAATCATGTCCTCTCCATGAACGTGGACAAACTTTGGTGGCGACGTACGGCCCGCTTCTTCACTCACATTTTGTCGCAGAGCAATGCGCGTGTGCTCGATCTCTGTGCGGGGACTGGCGACATGTCCGTGGCTTTGCGCACCGTGGCGGCGAAGCAGAACAGCAGCGCTGCGATCCTGGCTCTCGATTTTTCTCACCAGATGCTGCAATACGGTCTCACTAAGTACGCGGCAAAAAAGATTCAGCCGGTTGAAGCCGACGCGCTGCACTTGCCGTTGGCTGATGACACGATAAATCCTGTCGTCTCCGCTTTCGGCTTTCGCAACCTGGCCAATTACGATGCCGGTCTGCGCGAAATCTTTCGTGTACTCAAACCGCAAGGCGAGATGGGCATTCTGGACTTCAGCGAGCCCGGCGGCGCATTCGGCAAGCTCTATGGCTTTTATTTTCGTAACGTGCTGCCGCGCATCGGAGCATTGATCTCAGGCTCGCGCGGCCCTTATGAATATCTTCCGGCTTCTGTGCATAAATTTCCCGCGCCGCAGCAGATGCTGGCGCGCATGAAAGCCGTAGGCTTTACTGACGTAAGCTGGACTCCTTACACGTTTGGCATCGCCGGTTTGTATCGCGGAAAGAAAAGCTAGGTCGAATACAACACAGTAAAGAGCAGCAGAAGCCGGTACAGGTTGAACAAGCCGTATCCGCAGAACATCAAAATCACGCCGCGGATGATTCCGGGAACCAGCTTATCTTTGTAATATCTTTGGTTCGCAACAAAAAGATACACACCCAGGCCGCCAAACTCTAATAGAGTTGCAGCCTCATCAATGAAACCAAAATCGATTCGGTGTCTGACAATGCTCGATATCACAATTGCAAGCTCTGTGACGATCAGAATTGCCAGCAACCATAGCAGCCACCATGCATAGACATGCAGAGCAAAAATAATGTGCTCAGAAAAATAATGACGGCGAAAATGGAGAACTGCCACCACACAGGCCATCATCAGGGCCAATACCAGAATCAAGCTCTTGGCCTGAAGATGCGAGATATGGTCAAAGCGGTCGGCGAATTCCCCGAATTGCTCTTCATTGGCGCGAGAGATGTGCTTTTTGGCCAGCCGTTGGTCAATCAAATTCGCAGCAGTCGATTTCAAAAAAACATTGCTTTCAAACACGCGTAGTGGCGGAGCCAGAATCTCCAGGCCCGTCAGGGGTTGCAGCACAAAGAAGAGCAGGTTGCAGACAAAGAATGTCTGCAGCGGAGACATATAGGGCTTGCGCCGGCCCAGGAAAAAATCTGCAGTTAGCTGGCCGGGCTTCTTGATGAGCGTTTTCAGCGTGAGAAAGACTTTGGAGTCGACGTGGAAAAAGGCTTCTGCCGCTTCAGCCAACACATGGCTGAGAGAGAAATCGTGGTTGGCAAGCGGCTTCTCGCCGCAGTGAGCGCAGAAGTTTTCTGTAGCTTCTTGGCCGCAGGTTACGCAAGTCCACGTGTGTTCAGTAGCGTGTTGTGCGGAATCGTCTGTGAGCGTTTTCTGCATCTGTGGGATTTTTGGTCGGATTCTTATGCCCGAGTCTAACGGTCTCTCTATCGCGCTGGCAACATTTGTTTATTGCATGGCACCAGTGTAAATCGCCATGCCCACAACGGCGTCCACGCCGATGGTGTCTAGATCATCCACCTCAGCGCGCGAACGAATGCCGCCGGCAACAATGAATTGTTTCTTGGTTAGGCTCGCCAATCGTTGCGCAACAGAAGTGGGAAAGCCCGTCATCGTGCCTTCTGTATCAATATGCGTGTAAAGAAAAGCACTGCAGTAAGAATCAAGCGCGCCGATCATCTCTGTCGGCGTGATGCTGGTATCTTCTTTCCAGCCTTTGATGGAAACCTTGCCTTTGCGCGAGTCGATGGCGAACGTCAACTGCTCTGTTCCAAGGACCTTTGCAGCTTCTGCCGCCAGCGGCGTATTGATGGCTCCGTCTTTCAGCAGCGACGAACCAAAGATGACGCGCTTTGCGCCCAGGGACAGCAGTTCGCCGGCGCGCGCAACATCGCGAATGCCGCCGCCGGTCTGGCAGGGAATGCGCTTGCAGATCATGGCAATCAGTTCATGATTATTGCCGTTACCCATGGCGGCGTCCAGGTCAATCAGCTGGACCAGCGGATAGGCCGAGAAGCGCTGTATCCAATATTCAAAATCATCAGATTCCAAAGCTTTCTTCTCGCCCTGCACCAGCTGTACGATTTTGCCGCCCATGAGATCAATGGAAGGAATCAGCATGGCCACCTCATGGGGATGCCGTTGTTGAGCAGAGTCAGTTTAAGCTCGGCAACTGCATGTGTACCGAAATGAAATATAGATGCGGCCAGTGCTGCGTCTGCTCTGCCAGTGGTGAAGACATCAGTGAAGTGTTGCGCGTTGCCAGCGCCGCCCGAGGCGATGACCGGGATGGATACCGATTCGGCGATAGCGGCTGTTAGTTCACAGTCAAAGCCTGCGCCAGTACCGTCGCG
>DASZMF010000647.1:0-5626 GCA_035552035.1 Candidatus Angelobacter sp. | reverse complement strand
TCCACCAGCGCCGATGGCAGCATCACGTTCAGCTTCATCAGATCAACCAGCGTGGTGCCGCCGGCCACAAAGGCGGCATTCGCAGCGCGCACGCGGTCCATGGCGTCATTTTCATTTCTGGCTTTTACGTAATCAAAAGGGAGCATTCGGGTTAGCCTTTCCGCACGGATTGAACCGCGGCAACAATGTTGGGATAAGCCCCGCAGCGGCATATATTGCCGCTCATGCACTCGCGTATGTCGTCGTCATGCGGGCCGCAAGGTTCTTTCAGCAGCGCCGTGGCGGACATGATCTGTCCCGGCGTGCAGTAGCCGCATTGAAATGCGTCATGCTCCACAAAGGCCACCTGCATGGGTGAAAGCTGCTCGCCCTGCGCCAGCCCTTCAATCGTGGTGACCTGATCGCCGTCATGCATTACTGCCAGCGTCAGGCAGGAATTCACGCGGCGTCCGTTCACATGCACCGTGCATGCGCCGCACTGGCCATGGTCGCAGCCTTTTTTGGTGCCGAAGAGTTGCATCTGTTCGCGCAAGGTATCCAGCAGAGTAGCGCGTGTATCCACCTGAAGCTGGCGGGCGGTTCCATTCACATTCATGCCAATCGTCTTGGTGACGACGCCTGCTGCTGCAGTCTGCTCTTCCGTCGCCGTGGCGGCGCTGGCATATCCCACCTTTGGGAGAACGGTGGCTGCGCCTGCGGCGGCTGCCATCTGCAAAAATTTACGTCGATCCAGTTCTGCCTTGGTCATCATCTCTCCAATCGGCTGCTGTGCGTTGTAGATGCCTGCGGGCAACTCTTGCGTTGCCGCAAATGGATCAGCAGTTCTGCTTCAGTGCTGCTGCTTTTTTTGCTCCAACGAAACACAATACGCCTGATGTTTAGATGTCAGCAAGGCAGCCGGAAAAGGCATACATAAACATATTGGAGTGACGATCTAAGACGAATATTTCTAAAAATAGAAAAAAATGAAAACTTGCGGATTTTTAAACTTTCTCCGGCCACCAGGCCAGAACTTCAATTTGTTTTGAGAAGT
Organism: Candidatus Angelobacter sp.; assembly: GCA_035552035.1. Classification (GTDB taxonomy): domain Bacteria; phylum Acidobacteriota; class Terriglobia; order Terriglobales; family Acidobacteriaceae; genus Angelobacter. The sequence continues at coordinate 4,593 of DASZMF010000647.1, read as the reverse complement.
GGAGCAACGGCTTCGTGTCAGGCAATTCGATTCCGGCAGCCTGCGCCATGGTGTTTGTCTCAAATTCTGCTTCGGCATCCTGCAACTGCCAGGGCATATGATGGATGTAAGTTCGAAACACCTGTCCGCGATCGACTGTATAGAGGCAGTAGCGCTCGGTGAGGAAATACTCGAGCGAATCTTTTTCCCGCACATGCGGCTCGGACACTGGCCAGTATCGCGCCTGAAAATTTGCCGGCCTGGGCATTTGCAGGCGGCGATTGGTGTACTCAAAAAACTCTCCGTCGGACCGGATCAACATGACGGCGTGAAAATAGGGCAGCTTAAAAATCGCGCGAGCGCCCAGCACGGCGGGCAGGCTGGCGGCATCAAGGCTGAAAAAATAAACGCCCGGTACGCCTTTGTAGCGGACGTATGTCCGCACATTCAGTTCGCAGAATTTATTAAAAAATGGCAGCGGCGGAGACAGCCGTCCACGGATGCCGCTCATCCAGAACGGCGCAACCGCGACATAGGCCATGCCGTCGCGCAAATCCAATTCCAGCTCCTGCGGGACCAGCGCACGCAGCTTCCCTGGCGCAAGCGGCCAGTGGGCAAAGAGCAGGTCATGCCATTTTTGTTTCATGGCCCATGGAGCCGTAGGCATAGCAATGGGACGGTGCGCGGTTTCAAGCAGCAGTGGATGCATGTGCTGGTAATTGTAAATAAAGCATTCCAGTTCTCCGCGCCTCCGCGTCTTCGCGGTGAATGTTTTCCTGCGTCCTAATAGAATGAGTCTGTGGCCACCATCTTCACCATTGGGCATTCCACGCGCGACCTGGCAGAGTTCTCGCGCGTACTGCAGGCCCATGACATTCGCCTGCTGGAAGATATTCGTGCTTTCCCCATGTCGCGACGGCATCCACATTTCAATCGGGACCATCTGGAATTGTGGCTGCCTGAGATTGGCACCGAATACCTATGGGAAAAAGATCTTGGCGGACGCCGTGGCCGGCAGATGCCCGCGGAAGAATCGCCTAATATGGCGCTACGCGATCCCTCTTTCCGCAATTATGGCGATTACATGCTGTCAGAAAAATTCCACGCGGCTGCGGCGCGTTTAGTTGAGCGCGCAGGAAAAGTTAATACCGCCATCATGTGCGCCGAGCTGCTGTATTTCCGCTGCCATCGCATGCTGGTCTCTGATTATCTGGTCAGCCAGGGGCACACGGTTCTGCATATCCAGGACGAGAAGCCGCCCAAGACCCATGCTCTGACCAAAGAAGCGCGTGTGCTTGATGGGAGACTGGTTTATCGCGGTGACTTTCTGTTCTAGCAATAGCTCTTTGTTTTAGCAGTAGCTATTGCGCCAGCCGCAGCAAACGATATGATTGAGCCGCCCCGCGCGGGCACAAATCATGCCCAAAATCATATCCAAGACAAAAGCCCAGTCCAAGCTTGCCGCCTTCGTCACAGAGCTGGAGCAGGCGCGCGCGCAGATTGGCGTGGTCCCGCAAAAGAAGCTGGAGCAGGAGATGGTCCGGCTTCTCACGGCTGCCGATCAGGCTGCGGTCGGCAAAGATACAGAGGCAGTAATTCGCTTTCATGACCTGCTTCTGTTCTTTCGTGCCTTTCCGCCGGGGCTTCGCGTTTTGAAACTGGCAGAAACGCTGCTGGGCAAAATTGAAACTAAAGTCAAAGCCGCGCTCGCGGCGGGTGCTGACCCGGATGACTTTGCGCCAGAAGAAACAGCTGGCATCGCCGGGACAGTGGTTGAGGCCGCGTATAGCTATGCCATGGTTTGCTGGCTGGTGAGACATTATCCAAAAACAATCTCCATTCAGTGGGAAGGCTACGAGCGTGATCCACAGCGAGGATTGATCTGGCCCAGGTTCTTTCCTTTGATGGAAGAAGATTCTCTGATTGAAGCGAACGTGCCCTATCTCGATTGGCTCAAAGCCGCGCGCGGCCGCCAGGATGAATTGCCGTGGCTGATTCAGCAATTCCAGCGGCTGCCACTCAGTGAAAAAGAAAAAGGCGCGCTCTATGATTCGCTGGAAATCATGGTGCGTTGGGACATGAGTGGATCACCCGCTTCACGCACGCTCGCGCGTAAACCAGTGAAGCAATTTTATTTTCATCGCGAGCCGCTCATACAGCGCCGCCAGGTTTCGTTTGCCGACGAGTTTTCTAAACCGCCTCTGCCAATGAAAGTCATGCCACTACCGCAAGGCGAGAAGACACTCGACATGGTGAAAGAGGTGCTTGGCGTTCGCTACCGAGAGCTGTACGGAACTAGCATTGCCGATCCAAAATGGGTGGTACAGTCAGACATTGGCCGGGGCGCGGAAGTTTTTATTTGCGGCATCCCCGCAGACAGACGCATGCCGTTGCGCGCCTATCTCGCGGGCTTGACGGTGAAGAACGGCGTGCCCATCAATTACTTTGAATGCAGCTCGCTTTTTGACTGGACAGAGATTGGCTTCAATACATTTCCTGCGTATCGCGATGGCGAAACAGCATGGGTTTATGCGCAAACGCTGCGGCTGCTGAAGCAGTTGCACGGCACCAATGCAATCTCGGTGTATCCATATCAGATTGGCGACGAGAATGAAGAGGCTATTGAGTCCGGGGCTTTCTGGTTTTACCGCAAGCTGGGCTTCCGCTCCATGCATCCTGCGCTGGAAAAGCTGGCGCAGGTGGAAGAAAAGAAAGTCCAGGCAAACCCAAAATACCGGACTTCAGCGCCAACGCTGCGCCGCTTGAGCAAAGCCAATGTCGTATATGAATTGCCCGCAGCCGAACGGGGCGCGTGGGATAGATTCTCTATCCGCAATGTGGGGCTGGCCGTGCAACGGCGCATGGCGCGCGACTTTGGCGGCAACGCAGGCGCTATGCGCAAAGTCACAAGCACGCAACTGGCGCGCCAGCTAAATATTGACCCGCTGAAAATCAGACAGCATGAGCAGACGGCATTCGCTGACTTCGCTATGGTGCTGAGTCTTGTTCCTGATTTTGCGCGATGGTCAGCGGAAGAAAAAACTGCAGTGCGCGCAATCATCGTCGCCAAGGCGGGAGCCACCGAGCAGCGCTATCAACGCCTGTTAGGCAAACACACACGGCTGCGCAGAGCCATCATCAAAGTCGGATCGAGCAACTAATCAGTTCAAAAAAATCTCAACAGCAAATAGATAAGAAAGAAAAAATGGGGATGCCTTAAAGCATCCCCATTTAATTTTGAATTGCCGCGATCAAAATCTTTTATCGAACTTCAATCGAATGCTTCATCTTAAAGCTCAACACAGTTTCTGCGTTCAACACGATATCTTTGTTTCCGGTAAACGCCGTTCCAGCGGTGCCTGCGCCTGCACCGGCCAGTGCGCCAATCGCAGCGCCCTTGCCGCCGCCGGCCAATGCGCCGATCAGCGCTCCTGCGCCCGCGCCGCCGCCAATGAATCCAGCTGAGCGCTTGCCTTTGCCTTGCTCAGTGCGAGCCACCATGCTGGTTTCAATCGGTCTTTCACGGCCTTCAATGGTGACAGAATCAAGCCGCACTTCCAGCGATGCACCGCCTTTGAAGCGACCCAGGGCTTTTGCGTCCACTACAGTTCCGTGCGCAGAAGCGCCTTCTTTGATGGCGGTCCGCCCGCCTATCACCACGGGCTGAGCCACTGTGGCTGCGAATCCCTGGCCAGCGGTGCTGCTCTTTGAACTGAGCGCTTCACCCAGACGGACGGTGATTCGCGTTCCTGCGGGAATGGTGATCGGTTCTCTTTCAGGTTTGGGTGCGGCTGGCTGGGTGTTTGCGGCGTCGCCATTGGTTGCCGGAGCGCCTGCGGCCGGACTTGCCGCAGCATTTGGGCTGGAGCCTGGAGTTGGAGAGGCCGACGACGACGGCGTGGCCGAATTATTGCAACCGAGAGCAAGACACAGCGCAAACAGCGCCACAACATTCAGCATGCGTACAGGTTTCACTTGATACCCCCTTATGAATACTGATGCGAATTATAGTCTGGTGGCAGACATAATTATTTTTCGCCGTTGGTGGCAGCCGCAGAGCTGGGTTGCGGAATAGGTTGCGGAGTAGGTTGCGGGGCGGCATCCGGCTCGGCGGGGGCGGTAGCGCCGTTTGCTGATTTGATTTTCTCCATAAACTTTTTTGAGTTGAGCAGGGGACGCGCCAGGCTGCTGTTGTAGGTGGTCCAATCGGCATCAGGCTCGCGCTGGAAGTGCGCGCGCATGCTCTCCATCTTGGAATCAAGATCGTCGAGATAATGCAGCATAAGCGCTTCAGGAAACATGGGGAGCTTAGGGCTGCCAAATTCATATTTGCCGTGATGGCTGATGATGAGGTGTTCAATCAGCGTTTTGTATTCTTCAGGAAAGCCCGGCACCTGCGCGATTTTGGCGTGCAGCATTTCCAGCTCGATAATCATGTGCCCCAGCAGCTGTCCGCGCGTGGTGTAAGTAAAAGAGCGCGCAAAGGTAAGCTCGTGGACCTTGCCAATGTCATGCAGAAAAACGCCGGTCAACAAAAGATCGCGATTGATCGTCTCAGGATAGTTGCGGCACGCAAGATCGCTCAGCTGAAACAGTGAGACCACGTGGTCGAGC
>DASZMF010000646.1:0-2271 GCA_035552035.1 Candidatus Angelobacter sp. | reverse complement strand
TAATGGAAGTAAAACCGGATTCCTTTGGAGACGACATCGGCTTGGTGCCGGGGCTCATCGTTCTAAAGGTAAATAAGCAGGCAGTAAACACTGAAGAAGAGTTCCGCAAAATTACCTCACAGCTTAAGAGCGGGCAGGACGTAGTTTTCCTTGTCCACTCGGGCCGGGGAGCCAATGGCGGAAATACCTTCGTTTCCGGAACGCTTCCATAGCATGGTTTTTCGCCGGGGCACTCTGCAGCAGATTGCTCCGGCGAATGCATTTTTAAGGTAAAAAACTGGAATTTATACGAGTTTTTGGCGGCAGACTCTAAGGCTTAAATACCCGGAAGGCCTTTGTTTTATTGCACTTCGGTAATCCCGGGCTGCACAATAAAGTGCTGGCGTGGCGGCAACAAAACATGGGATGATGATCCCGGCACTATAGAAACGGCTTGGAACAGTGTTAAATAACGAAAAGCGCAAAATGCGCTTTTTCCTTTTGAGGTAACTGTTTGCTCTGGATGGTAAAAAAACTCGCGGTCGTCAGTACCCTTCTGCTGCTCTGTGCCGGATACGCTTCGGCTGCGCAGCAGACTGCCACCAAGGCGTCATCGAGCAAGAGCAAATCTTCAAAGACTGCAGCCAAACATCACGGCAAGCGGAAGCCAGCTAAGACCTCATGGAAGAAAAAAGGCCAGCAGGGCATCCAGCCGGAACGGGCCACTGAAATCCAGCAGGCGCTCATTCGCGAGAAATACCTTACCGGCGAGCCCAGCGGCACATGGGACGCGCGCTCACAGGCCGCGATGGTCAAATACCAGGGTGATAACGGCTGGCAGACCAAAGAAATTCCAGACTCGCGGGCCATTATTAAACTCGGCCTGGGCCCGAACTACTCATCCAAAACTCTTTTCAACGGCGCGCCCAAACCAGTTCCAACATCCGGCGCTCCCAGCACCACCGCTTCCCGCGACGTAAACGCCACAGCGGAAAAGCAGTAAAAACCGCTTCACGTAATTTCAATTAGAAAAGCGCTTTATCAGCGCGGCAATTCCCTGCCAGTTCAGCTAACGATTTTGCGTTTGTGCTGAGCTTGGCCCAGAAGCGCCGGCGGCCTTGGCTTTAAGTGCTTGCGAATGGAAAAACAGGGCGAGTTGGGCAAGATTCATGCCCCATAAATGGAGTGCGGCTCTTTCCCAGTGTTCAGGTCGGGTTATAACAGCTATGCCTCGCTGCTTGCGTACCCCACAAATAGATGCAGCCCCGGATAATTCACGTTGCCACCGCAAATGATGGCCTATGGTCGAAAAGAGACGCCGTAGTCAGCAACAAGAAGAGATTCCATTTGCATCGGCATGTGCTTTGTCGAGATTTGGCTGAGAGTTGCTGATGGCACTAACAGCGAAAAAAATTTGCCCACCAGCGCCGCGGGACATTTAATCTTAAATCCTTATGGCTTTCGTTATCGACCACCTGGATCATCTCGTATTGACGGTTGCGGACCTTGACGCGACCATTAACTTTTACAAGAACACGCTCGGCATGGAAGCCGTTACCTTTGACGGCCGACAGGCCCTCAAATTCGGCGAGCAGAAAATCAATTTGCATCTGGCTGGCCATGAATTTGAACCCAAGGCCGGTCGCGCCGTTCCGGGCTCCGCGGACATCTGCTTCATCACTAAAGACCCGCTGGAGCAAGTAATTCAACACCTGGGCAAAATGTCGATCCCCATTGAAAAAGGGCCGGTGAATAAGACAGGGGCGGTGGGCAAGCTGCTCTCTGTCTATTTCCGTGATCCAGACCAGAACCTCATAGAAGTATCAAATTACATTTAGCGGGAAAAAATCGCTTCTGGGATTCCACTCCTGCGGACGATTCGCGCATGATAGCGGCTACGCGTTTTTCTGGACAATCCACGTGGTCATGCAGCGCTGATTCTGTACCACGGTCGTCTTCAGCGGATCGATTAACTCTCCGCCTAGCTCTTCCGTCAGCTCCACAAGAAACGGCTCGTCCACCAAATAGCGCTCTGAACCGTCTGGCAAAAGAAAGCGGCGTCCGGCAACGCGCCGCATACGCTGCTCCATGCCAATGGAAGAAGCAAGGCGGCAGAAGAGCAGACCTCCTGGCTTCAGCACACGCCATGTGGCGCGCAGCATGGCTAGAAAATGATCGTCATCGCGGGCAAAGTGCAGCACAGCACTGCTAATGACCAGATCAGCAAAACCGTCAGGAAAAGACATGGCTTCCAGTGTTTCCTGGCGGAAGTTTTCTTGCGGCAAGTTCGGA